>SYLK01000063.1 GCA_005809115.1 Planctomyces sp.
CACGGCGATCCTTCTTGTCGCGGCGACGACCGGCGTCACCGGTGTCACCGGTGTCCTGATCGTCTTCGTCGTCGAAGCGCTGCTTCGTCTTCTGGCGACGATCCTTGCCGGATCGCTGGTCGGATAACTGATTCATATCGTCGGAGGGGGGAACTCGGCTCGGCATGACAATGCTCGGACAAGGAAACCTTCTGTGAAACGCTGCCAAAAGCTAACAGTCTGGCAAAAAAATTAACAGCCTGAGGCTGCCCATCGCAAGAGCTGTATTGACGGGATCGTGTGGTCCTGAAAAAGTAGTTCGGCAATCCAACTCAAAATCCAAACTTTGTTTTGGATTGTGGCCCACCATTCTCCATGGGCGTCTTTCGCAGTTCAATCTTCTCGTTCGCGGTTTTTGCTCTGTGGCACCGGAATTCCGTGTCACTGTTTTGGCTGCAAAATTGTGCCTTCTTGCGACCGTTGTGGGAAGACCGAATCCGTGGTACCGCGTTTTCGGTCGGCAGTTTCTGCCGAAATGCGGGAAGTCGCGGGCTCCGTTCCCCACGAGGTTTGCCCGGAATGCGGCGTCAGCGCAGCCGCAGCCCGGCTGGCAGCGATTCTCCGAACACCAGACCGGCTTCGTCCCGTTCGAGTTCGCCACCATCCCGGATCAGCTCAATCAGATGTGTGCGGGCACCTGCCTGTTGCAGCCAGTGACTCACCGCCTGCCGTGTCGATTCCGGAACGTCCCGATAGCGGTCCCCGGTCCTGCGGCACATCTGCATCAGTGCCAGGTGTACCTCGGGTGCGTCCGCAGCGCCGGAATCCAGCAGGAAATCGATCCAGCGCCCCACCACGGTCACCGGGAGTACCAGGTTGAGTGGTCCGGAGACCAGAACACGGGCTCCCAGACGTCCCAGGGTCCAGGTCAGTGCCGGCTGCAATGATTCCTCAGAGGGCAGCGGCCAGAGTTCGACAATGATGTTGCCCAGCTCGATTCGGGAGCGGCGGTCCAGCAGCTCGAGGGACCCCAGCATCCGCCAGATTTCCGCCGCTTCATGCGGGCTGACCGAATACTCGGGGACTCTTCCTTTTCCGGAAATCAGCTGACGATGTCTGCGGGCGATTGCAGTGACGAGCGGTGTGGCCAGTTGATTCTGGCGGCTGGCCGTCAGGCCCCCGGCCACGCGACGACAGAGAATTCTCCATTCCGTCAGACAGGCGGCCCCGCCATGGACCAGTTTTCCCTTGAGGACACGCCATGTTTCTTCCACGCGCCAGTCGTCGGCGGCCATTCCGAATCCGGGTCTGAGGCAGAAGCCCGCCAGATTGAGCCAGCGGGCCTCATGCGCCGGACTTCTGCGGCGACCGCCTTCGACGGCCATCAGCGCGCTCCAGAGTCCTCGCAGGAGTGACGGCGGCCATTCCATCCGATTCTGTCCGGTCGCTTCTCCAATGCGGCGCATCAGGCTGTCGGGCGACTGGGACTGTCCGTCGCCGAACACGGAAAATACCACGGCCGCGGCCCGCTGAATCACGCTTTCGTCCACGAGCCCGGCTCGCTCGGCCGCTCCGGCATGTGCCTGACGATCGGTTTCCGTGGCGGAACGAACATCAAACTGGAGCTGCCAGCGGCGATCGCCACCGGACTGCTCGCACCGCATCTCCAGCGTGCCGATTTCCGTCAGTCGTGCCGACAGGCGTGCCTTCACGACCAGCGGCTCCTGCTTTGAGCGGGCCGTCAGCACGGTTCGAATGGGGGGCAGCGCTGACATCTGCTCAACGTCCAGTGGCAGCACATCGCCCGGCCGGTCCGTCAGTCGCGTGGCTGAGACGAGGATCGGGAACTCGACAGGTTCCGCAGTTCTTACCTCAAACTCGCGATCGATCAGACGGTGTTCCGTTGAAGGTTCTGTTCCGGCAGCCACCAGACACATCGCGGCCTGAGAACCATCCGGCTGCTCGACACCGACGTAGTATGTCCGAGCCAGTCCGGCGATGATCCGCACACCGCCGCCACGCCGCACCAGCCCGAACTGGGCAGCACCACGGGCGACGGCGAGATCGAGTCGATCATTCTTCAGCACGATCGGCGACCAGCCCGGTGCCACGGGGCGAAACCATTCTTCGATGCATTCGATCAGACGCTGCCGCAGCACCGGAGACGCGAAGAAGCCGCCGTTGAACAGAATCATATCGGGGCGGGCGGCCGCCAGTGTCCCGGCCGCGCACTGTCCTGCTGTGTCGTCTCTGTCGCCGGCTGGAGGGTCGGCTGGATGGGCACTGAGAAATGCGGCCAGGTAGCGTGAGATTGCCGGATCTGCCGCGTAGGGCAGTCCGAATTCCTGAAAACCGGACCGCCGGCGCTGCGGTTTCGCCGTCAGTGCCACTTTGGGCAGGAATCCTTCGACGATCAGCCGCTGCACTTCTTCGCGGGTGATTTCGATCTGCAGACTTCCCCCGATCAGACGGGCGCCGGAACCGGGCAGCACAATCGTCGTGGCCGGCACTGAGGATTCAGCCAGCAGCAGTTCCTTGGCATGGCGGCACGCCGGAATCAGCACGCTCCACTGTCGCGGTTCCAGTGTCCCGTCACCCATCAGGCGCCGCTCGAGATGGTGAGCCAGCGCCAGATCCAGATTGTCACCTCCCAGCAGCAGATGCTCGCCGACTGCGATGCGATGAAACTGCAGCCGCCCGGCGTCGCCTGTCCGCACATGAATCAGACTGAAGTCGCTGGTGCCGCCGCCGATGTCGCAGACCAGAATCCGCTGGCCCGGCGATACCTGCTGCTCCCACGAGTCCGGATGGGCAGCTACCCACGAATAAAAGGCGGCCTGCGGCTCCTCAATCAGCACGACGCGGGGCAGCCCCGCCAGACGGGCGGCGGCAACTGTCAGTTCACGTGCCACCTCATCAAACGATGCGGGAATCGTCAGGACGACACTCTGGTGACTCAGTGGGGCGGCGGGAAAAGCCGCATCCCACGCCTCCCTCAGATGTGTCAGATAGCCGGCACTGACCTCCACCGGAGATCTGCGTTCGACGTCCTCGGCGCCGTGCCATGGCAGCAGGGCCGCTTTTCGATCCACACCGCTGTGACACAGCCAGGACTTGGCCGATTCCGTCAGCCGCCCCGGCACACTGCGGCCATGATCCCGGGCGAATGCGCCCACGACAAATCCGTCCGGGTGCTTGTGCCATGGCAGCCGAAACATGCCGCTGTCACGCTCGGTCGGCAGCAGCTCGTAACGGAACGAGGGCAGCGTCTCAAGACACTCCACTTCGCCGGCTGACACGGCCTGCGGTACCAGAAAGCACTCGATCCGGGCCTCCTCGCGCGCTGTGTCGATGAAACAGAGGGCGCTGTTGGTGGTCCCCAGATCAATCCCCACAATGTAACGGGGCCAGGAAGACTGTGCGTCACCCGTTTCCAATGCCTGCTCCTGTCGGGCTGTCACGCCAGCGCTGGACGCGCCTGCTGACTCGATCATCGGTCACTGCTCCGGCGCTTCCCGGACGCTGAACTCCAGTTTCCAGCAGCGTCCGCTCGGCTGATGCTCACACCACAGTTCAAAAATTCCCAGTTCCGTGATTCGCGAACGGAATGTGACCGGAACATACTCGTCCTGAATTTCATCGACTCCCTCCAGCGCCGCCTCCAGGGAATCGGTCTCCACCAGCTCTTCGGGAGACCAGTGGTTCAGACGCAGTCCGGGCCGATCGGCGGAACGGCTGGTTGAACTGAAAAAGCGAAACCTAGCGGACTCACCCACGACCAGACCAATCGGGGGAGCCGGGACCGGCAGTTCCGTGCCCTCCTCCATGCCCTGAGGCACGACGCACAGCGCAGCCAGCGGTCGGGGTGCTCCAGGCACAGCCGGGCCGGCGGTTTCGATGCCCACATAATAGGATCGCGCCGTTCCGCCGCGGATCCGCACTCCGCCATGATGGCGACTCCACAGGTAATAACAGGCGCCGCGTGCCACGCCGAAGTCCAGATCCCGCGAGCCCTCCAGTTCCATCGGCGGCTGAGTGCCGAACCAGACTCCCAGCTGCTGCATCAATGCCTCTCGCAGGCAGGCACTCCGGAACACACCTCCGTTAAAAACCACGTGCGTGACGCCGGCTGTCTCACAGTGCTGCTGCAGGAATCCGGCCAGATGCCGCGTGATGCCGGTATCAGCTTCATACGGCAGCCCGATGTCCAGAAATCCGGATGATCTTGGCCGACGGGGACGATCCACCAGTTCGCAGTCAGGGAAAAATCCCTCCCGCAGCAGATCCATCACCCGCTGCCGCTCGACCTCGACGGAAACCATGCCGCCAATCAGCCGGCTGCTGCGCCCCGGGACGGAGATTGTCTGTGTCGCCGGACCACTGTCAGACAGCAGTGACTCCTTGGCCTGTCGACACAGGTGCCACAGGGAAACCGACTGCCACGGATCAAGTTCCACCCCCTTTTCCCGGAACAGCTGAGCGGTCTGGTGCGCCAGCGTCAGGTCCATGTTGTCTCCACCCACCAGCAGATGATTTCCCACGGCCACGCGGCGAAGTGACAACTCGCCCTCGCATTCTGTCACCTCAACCAGCGTAAAATCGGTGGTGCCGCCGCCGACATCGCAGACCAGCAGGCGGTCCCCTGCCCGCACCATTCGACGCCAGCGATCGCCGACTGCATGCAGCCAGGCGTAGGTTGCGGCCTGAGGTTCCTCCAGCAGGACCATCGACTCCGGCAGTCCGGCAGCAATTGCGGCTTCACGAGTCAGTTCCCGCGCGCTCTCGTCGAACGATGCCGGAACCGTCAGAACCACCTGCTGCAGTGCCATCGGGTCATCCCGGTTGGCCGTGTTCCATGCGGCAATCATATGTTCCAGCAGTCGGGTGACCACCGTGACCGGCGAAACGTGCGGGACGGTCGCCGGAGCCTTCCACGGCAGGATCGCCTCGTGACGATCGACTCGGCTGTGGCACAGCCAGGACTTCGCGCCGGATACCGTCCGTTCCGGATACTCCGCTGACAACGCACGTGCCACGACACCAACTGCGAAACTCGGATCCGATTCCCAGGGCAGTGTCAACACCCGCGCGTCTGCTTCAGCGCCCGTCGCAAGGTACAGAAATGAAGGCAGAGAGCTGCGCGACTCAACCGTCTGATGCGCGACAAGCTGCGGGATAGGAAACAGTGCGATCTCCGCCGACTTCAAGTCCAGGGGCGCGTACGTTACCACGCAGTTGGTGGTGCCGAGGTCAATCCCGATCACAAACCGCGAGGTCATGGGCGCGGACTTCCTCGACCGGGCACTTCAACTTCCGCCGCGGCAATCACATCGGCCGCGGCGGAAGTCCCCGTCCACCGGGACAACTCGCATCGCGTCACCTGCCAGCCATGGTGCACCAGTCGACCGGAGGCCGCGCCAGCGCCCGCACCAGCCCCGCTCAGCCGGATTCGACCGGGGTCAGGCTGTGCCGAAAACTCGATGATCGAGCCTTCCTCCTGCTCCAGAACCGGACGAATCCCAAGTTGCCGCTCCAGAACCAGGGAGCAGTCCCGATGAATATCACGAACCGCTGCCCCGACCTGTGCATCTGTGTAGGATTCAATGGGTTCTTTCAGAAAGTCAATCAGGCGCCCCTCACGCTGCAGCGCTGACAGCAAAGTGACCGCATCGCTGCGAACCGCGGGCTGCCCGCCTGCGGCCGAGGCCAGCCCGGAAGGTGGTTCCGCCGGAGCACTCCGAACGGAGGCATTTGCGGGCTGCGAGTCACCCTGATCGGGCAGTCTTTCGCCTGACGGTAAATGCAAATTCTGCACGATTTTCAGCAGTTTCTCGGCGAGCGGACGGTTCGTCAGAATCTGCCACGCCAGCAACAGTCGTCCCATGAAACATGAACTCACTTCTGCAGAAAAACCCCACTTTCGGAAGTGAGCAGATTAGCGAACTCGGTTTCAGGATGGTACTGCACCGGATTCTCTGCATGATTCCTGTCCGATTTTTCTTTCGGGAATCCGGACCGATTTCGGGAAGGGAATTCCTTCTTCCGGGAATGCATTTTGTTGTCCTTCAGGGTAGCATACCTCCTACCTGGGCTGTGGCACCCGCGTGGTTGCCATGACGTTGAGTCGGTCGGCATGCCGGAAAACCCCCGCTTTTCGGTGGTTGTTCCGATTTCCGGGAGCAGATTTCCCGGACTTCAGGGAATCTGGCAAATTTTTGCCGAATGGAATTTTGCAGTGCTGTGTATTTCGATCAGACGATTTGCGGCGCCGGGACGTCGCAAGAAGACACACCAGCCTGATCAACCCGCGGAATGCGGCCCACCCGAGGACTGAAACGTGGAAATTACTGAAGTACGCATCAAACTTGTGGCGGACCTTGATGATCGACTGCGAGCTTTCTGTTCCATTACGTTCGACGGCGAGTTCGTGGTGCGTGATCTGAAGATCATCGAAGGCATCCGCGGTCACTTCGTGGCCATGCCCAGCCGGAAGCTGATGGAAAAATGCAATCGGTGCAGCGCCAAGAATGATGTCAAGGCAAAATTCTGCTCCCACTGCGGTTCGCGTCTTCCGGAAAACCGCCTTGCTCGTGGTGACGGCGGCAAGCCCCGATTGTTTGCTGATATCGCACATCCGATCAACGCGGCCTGTCGCGATCGCATCGAAGCCACCGTGATCGCCGCTTTCGAAAATGAAATGCAGCTGGCGCAGAAGCCGGGGTATGTCTGCCGTTATGATGATTATGACGAGGCCGCCCAGCGCTCGATGTCGGCCAACTTCGGACACGAACGCTGACGGGATCCGGCTGCCGGGGGTCCATGAGGTATTGGGGTCTGCGGCAGCGGACGGAGAGCGTCCGACCGGCTTGTGGCGGAACGATTTCGCGGAACAGCTCGCTGATGACCCCGAATTCCGCTGTCCCGCGGGTCTGCCGCTCAGACCCGTCGTCACGGTGCCCGCAACGCCGGCGCCACCCCCGCAACGCCGGCGCCACCCCCGCAACGCCGGCTCCACGCTCGGAAAGCGCGTCAGGACCGGCCAGAAAATCAGTTGAACAAAATTTCTGGTCAGGGAAGCGCAGCGCCCCCGGAC
Source organism: Planctomyces sp. (assembly GCA_005809115.1). Lineage (GTDB taxonomy): Bacteria > Planctomycetota > Planctomycetia > Planctomycetales > Planctomycetaceae > F1-80-MAGs062. The sequence goes on from SYLK01000063.1 coordinate 7,073, forward strand.
CGGAATCACGCTGGTGTGTGACAGCGGCTGAACCTGAATGTTTCGTTTTGACCGTAAAGTTGCGGCATGAAATCATCGGCCAGCTGAG
>SYLK01000734.1 GCA_005809115.1 Planctomyces sp.
AGCGCCCAGCGGTACACGGGAACTGGCGTGACGACTGCGCCCCGCTCCGTGAGCGCGGACGTCAATCGCGGATTGGGCACACCGTATTCCTGCACGGCCACCTGTCTGCCATCCAGTCGAAAACGACTGTCCATGGCAGCAGCCTGTTCCATGGACGCAAGCAGTTCCCGCCAGGTGTTGGGCTCGTCCGCCCTCAGATCATAGTGCAGATCCAGCTGCCGCAGCACGGCAGCCGGCTTGGGGCCTCGAATGACGACCGTGGCGCGGCGAAAGGCATGCTGCAGCTGGATCAGCAGGTTCTGTGACTGAGCCACATCAAACAGCGCCTGAGTACCCACCCCGGTCAGCAGAATAATGACGGGGAAACGATCCTGTATGGCATCCTGGATAAAGCGGATCGCGCCAGGATTGTCTTCGATGGGCACTTCCCGCATGGACGGCGCAGCCAGAGGCTCGCCGCCATGGCGCCGGATCAGGGAACACATCTCGTTGCTGCGGCGGCTCTCGAATGTGCATACCAGCGGTGGCCGAATACCCGCGTCCGAATCGTGCTGGATTCCGTGCGTCATGTGGCGACTCGTCGAATGCCCCGACAGAAGTAATCCACGACGGCGGCATTGTCCAGCTCGGTCACCACGTCAGCATTTGTCTGCCGCGGTCGGCCCGGGCGGTGGTCAGCGACGGTCATGCCGACACAGATCGCACCCGAGGTTTCGACGTCGACGACGCGCGGACGGAACGAGTATCGCCCTGCTCGAGCCGCCACCGCCAGTGCCCCGATCGCCGGCAGAGAAATTCCTTCCCGCGGAAGGTGCTGCCGCGTTGCGCGAGCGGAAAAATGCATCAGCGAAGTGATGGTCTCTCCGATCGGGGTCGACGGAATCAGGCCACTGACACGCTCAATATCTTCGAACGTCAGCATCGTGCCCAGTGTCACATCCAGCGGAACCAGCGTCTTTCCGAAATTCGCACTGAAGACCTGTCCGGCAGCCAGTGGATCAGCCCAGATGTTGAATTCTGCCGCGGCGGTGACGTCTCCGCCAGCGTGAAACGCCCCTCCGAGACAGACCAGATCCTGCATGATCAGCGGCAGCTCGGGATCAAGATCAATTGCCAGAGCCAGATTCGTCAGCGGACCCAGTGTCAGTACGCGTACTTCGCCGGGGTACTCGCGCACAATATCCACAATCAGCTTGGCAGATTCCCGGCGATTATGCAGGTCCGGAACATTCGGCTCGGCCTCACCCAGACCAAGACGACCGTTCAGCAGACAGGGTGCCGGCATACCCGGCGGCGTCTGATCCGCTGCACAGGTCGCCACATCCGACTGCCCCACACGCGGGTGTCGCAACGGGTCCGCCAGACCGATCAGGTAGTGCAGATTCCGTGTTGCCTGAAGGCCCGTGACGGTACCCGAAACCGCAGTCACGCCCAGCAATTCCACCGATGAATCCGTCAGCGCAACCAGCACAGCCCGTGCGTCAATGATTCCCGGGTCCGCATCAATCAGCAGTTTCTGTGCCAATCCACATCCTCAATGGTCCGCCCGGACCAGGGTGGCTATCAAGATTTCCCCATATTCGGGTCTGATGCCGCTGCCTGCGTCACGATTCATAGGAATCACGGAAGCACAGTCTTCCGGCGCGACAGCCCCGAGGACTGACGCTCTGCTGATCCGGACCAATCACATGCTGAGTCATATTGCACCAGCAGGCATGGCTGCCCACTTCGGCGGGCGTCTCCGCGGTCCGGATGTTTCCGGACACGTACATCGACTTGCTGCGCAGGTGAATGCAGCCTGGCCCCGGACCGGGCGCCGGTGGATCGTACGATTTCTGGAACGGCATTGGCGATGCTCCTGGCGGTTTCCTGGATTCTGATCCTGGTTGGCGACTGCACGACGCGTCAGCCGGCGTTAACCGGCTTCAACGCCACTGAGCGAATGCGAAAACCCGCCGGATTCATGCCCGGCGGCCAGCAGAATCGACCTTTTCACAGCCACGCTGGCAAGCTGCACCTTGTATTCGTTTTCGGAAAGCGGTGTGGCCATGGCCACTGCCGCTCTGCCCGCTGCGGCAGCAAGCTCCTCAGAGAGTCTGTGGCCGGTGATGACCTCAGCGGCTTCCTGAGAGATCCACGGCACCGGCGCTACCTGGCCCATCACAATCCGCGCAGCGGCCACAACGCCGCCACGGGTAAACTGGAGAGCCGCAGAGGCCGCTGCCAGCGGAGCTTCAGGACCTGCGCCATGACGGACTTCATACGTTGCACACGTCTGCCCCGAAATCGGTGGCAAAATGACGTGTGACAGTAACTGTCCGGGCCCTGACACAGTCTCACGCTCACCTTCCTGTGTCGGCGTGCGATACAGGGCTGCAAGATCCATCACGTTCTGATCTGCCGGACGCGGACCGACAATCCGCACACTCGCTCCCAGCGCCAGCAGCGCCGGGGCCAGTCGCGAACCGTTCACGAATTTGGCCGGACCGGAATTACCCAGAATCGCATGATACCGATTCGCCCCTCGTGCAATCGCGTCGCTCAGCAGACCCATGCCGTTGCGATAATACCAGCAGCCAGGCCGCTGCATCAGTTCACCACCCAGCGTCCCCTGGCACTGCAGCTGCATGCTGTTGATCCCCTGGACCGCCTGTCGCACCGCCGGATAAACGTCCAGGCCGCGATGATCCAGCAGCCGATCCAGCGTGACCGTTGCGCCGATGCAAAGACTTCCATCCGGCAGAACCTCAATCGTACCGAGGGACGGCACCTCCATGATATTCACAACCCGGGCGGGAGTGACGATCATCTTCTTCATCAGTCCCAC
>SYLK01000735.1 GCA_005809115.1 Planctomyces sp.
AGGGTTGCTTCGAGAGCGGCCGATCTGCGGCGTCATCGCTCCTCGACGACATGTGTCGCCTCGTCACTCTTCCTGGCATCTCGACCACTCTCGAAGCAACGCGGCCACGGAGGTTTTGTTAGGGGTTCTTACATTCCATTGGTCTGAGGCGAGCGGCGAAGCCGCGATGCCTCGCTGGAATCTGCGGGTCGATTTCCAGTGCATGAGGGGTACATACGTCCATTTGCGTGATGAAATGGCCGGACTTCAGGAAAACTGCGTTTGCGGGGAAAACCGATTGTCCAGCAGTCGGTGGCTGCCTTTCTCAACTGCGAAGATCTGCAGGAAGGCTTCGCGCGCCTGCGCTGCCCCGACTGCCAGCACGAGCTGTTCGTCACGTTCTCCTGCAGGCAGCGCCGCACGTTCCCCGTCCTGCAACTGCCTCTGCAACTGTTCGCCCTTGACTCCTGCTCCATTGATCGCGACCATCTTCCCTGGCCTCCTCTGTCGCAGTTCCGGTTCCAAACCAACAACCGACGCACGACTGTTGCTCTGGGCAAGAAACTCACACCACCGGTTTACCCATACCGAATCAAGGCAGACGACATGACACCGGATCAGATATCGATGCCGTGGGCAGCGGGAATTCCGAATCAGCGGGCCATCGTTTTCAGATCGTGCCTTTGTGCCGCGGTGGCGCTTTACGGCACATGGGTGCTGCCTGACGCCAGTGCGACCGACGCACAAGTCGTCCCGCCGAAGTGGACCACCCACTCACCGCGCGAGGAGCTTCGCCCGACGTTCGAGTACCAGGCAACGGGCGGCTGGCAGAACTCGCCCCGGTGGACGATCCGAGCCGATGGCCGCGACGGGCTGATCGGCTGGTGGGAGACGGTTGTTCGTGTTGAAGGTGGCAAGCCGTACCATTTCGAAGTGCGGCGGCGCTGCGAGGGAGCTGACGTGCCACGGCAATCGTGTTATGCACGCGTCTTCTGGCAGGATGCGAATGGCGGCGCCATCCTGCGCGACAAGCCTGTCTTTGCCACGTACATGCCCGGCGCCGTGCCGCAGGCACTCCCCGACTATCCCGCTGACCGGGACGGAGGTGACGGCTGGACGCTCCTGGCCGACACCTACGACGTGCCGACGGCGGCCCGACAGGCCGTGGTGCAGTTGGTTTTCCGCTGGGCGCCCTCTGCGGAGGTCGAATGGAGCGGATTCCGGTTCGAACCGGCGGCTGAAAAACCGCACCGCCTCGTCCGCCTCGCCACCGTTCACAAAGTTCCGACCGAAGGGGTCACCGCACTCGAAAAATGCGCCGTATTCGCTCCGCTCATCGAACAGGCTGCAGCACAGAAAGCGGACCTTGTTGTACTTCCCGAGACGCTGACCGCGGTCCGCGGCGGCAAGTGGGACTATGCGGCCGTCGCTGAGCCGATCCCCGGACCGTCAACGGACTACTTCGGACAGCTGGCAAAGAAGTATGACTTGTACATCGTCGCCGGCCTTGTCGAACGAGACGCCCACCTGCTCTACAACGTCGCTGTACTGGTCGGCCCCGAGGGAACGGTTGTCGGCAAGTACCGCAAAGTCTGTCTGCCACGCGGTGAGCATGACGAAGGCATCCAGCCGGGGAAGGAATTCCCGGTATTTGAAACACGATTCGGCAAGGTCGGAATGATGGTCTGCTATGACGGGTTTTTCCCGGAACCCGCCCGCGAACTGACAAAAAACGGTGCCGAGGTGATCGCGTTTACCGTGGCCGGGTGCAACCCGATGCTGGCAGCAGCGCGAGCGTGCGAGAACCACGTCTACGTGGTCAGCAGCACGTACACACCGGTCGGTTCCGACTGGATGGTATCGGCTGTCTTCGGCCATGACGGCGTGCCCCTCGCTCAGGCAAAGGACTGGGGCACGATCGCCGTGGCGGAAGTCGACCTCGACGAACCACTCCGCTGGCCGAGCATGGGTGATTTCCGCGGAGAAATGCACCGCGCAAGGCCGGAAAAATAGCACAGACACCGGACCACCCAGTTCCTGCTTTCCACAGAGATGGTCAGAGCTGATCGAACAGCCCCGATCGAACAGCCCCGATCGGCGGCGTCATCGCTCCTCGACGACATGTGTCGCCTCGTCACTCTGCCTGGCATCTCGACCACGCTTGAAGCAACGCGGCCACGGAGGTCTTGTCAGGGGTTCTTAGGACCGGCCAAAAAATAAGTTGAACAAACTCATGAAAACTTCGGCCGCATGCATCCTGCGCCTCGAATTCGGATTCGCTGGATCAGTTCATCAGCTGGCCGACGGACCAGCTGCAAACGCCATCAGTGTGATCAAGAGGTTAAGACCGAGGTTCACCATGTCAGATTCCTTTCGAAAATCAGGATCTTGTCCTGCGGAGTCACAGACGCCAGCCTGCGAACGGAATATATCGCCCGAATTCGCCGAGCACCATGGCAGTTTCCGCACCCCAGGCAATGCGATACATAGCCTGGACGATGACACCGGGGCATTGTCACCTTCCGGCTGTCGACCGGCGTTTCTTTGGCGGAGCGAACGACGACAATCCTGAAACAAGTGCCATCAGGCGAGGGCCGTGAGGGGGACAGGCACATTTTCCCGAGAAACACGCACGGTCACAACCAGACAGATCGACTCATGTAAGCGAATACGCCGGGACAACGAGCCAGTCCCCGGCCCGCGAACGGTTATCATTCTTCAGGTCCAGTGCTGGCGTTGAACCTGCTGGAAACGCAGGTGACGAACGTGCTGTTCCCAACATCACCCTGGCTCTCGCCTTTTCGTCCGGGGTCAGGATATAGCGATTCGCGAGAGAGGGCGTGGCGCGAAATTGAAGACTCCGGCGTCACGCCTGAGAATTTCTGCGGGATTTCTCGTTAACTCGCCGGTCCACAGACGGTTTCCTTGCTCAGCCGGCTGGCCACCTTCTCCCCCGAGTCCAGGGGAGAAGGGACATCACAAACGCACAGGATGCACTGATGATAGTCCTGGACGGCGTTGGCCACTCTCCCTGCCCGAGTACTCCGATTCCGGGGGAAAGCGGATCCACGGTGCCCCTGTGGATCGGCGTGCCTCGGTACATCAAACTGGCGAGGGGCATCAACATGACGAGGGGCACCAACATGACGAGGGGCACCAAAATGGCGAGGTCTGTCCAGCGCAGGAGTCATGCCCATGACGGCAGCGAGAAAGCCGCGGACCGATCTGAAACCAATCAGGAACGACTGAAGAGGCGACGATGAACACGATGATTCTGCTGACTTATTCCATTTACGCCGCGACCGGCATTGGCGTCACGATCTGGGTGACGC
>SYLK01000736.1 GCA_005809115.1 Planctomyces sp.
CGAAGCGTGAGGACTTTGTTCGCCGTTTTCTCCGCGAAGCACGCTCGATGGCGAAGCTCGACCACACCAACGTGGTCAAGGTCTACGCGGTGGATTCCTTCCGCGGGATTCACTTTGCCGCCATCGAATACATTGATGGTCAGAGCGTTCAGAACTGGATCAACCAGCTGGGACCAATGCCTGTGGGAGATGCACTCCACATCACGCTGGTCTGTGCCGAAGCCCTGAAGCATGCGTTCGGTCAGAACATGATTCACCGGGATATCAAGCCTGACAACATCCTGGTCACAAAGAAGGGTGTTGTCAAAGTTGCCGACTTCGGGCTAGCCAAGGTCCTCGACGAAGACGTTTCCATGACCCAGAGCGGTACCGGTCTGGGAACACCGCTGTACATGGCGCCGGAGCAGGCTCGTAATGCGAAACACGTCGATCACCGCAGCGACATCTATGCCCTGGGTGCCACGCTCTACCATATGCTGACCGGACGACTGCCGTTCTCCGGCGAGTCCACGCTCGAACTGATTATCGCCAAGGAAAAGGGCCTCTACCGCAGCGCTCGCAGCCACCGCTCAGAGGTCCCGGAACGTCTGGACCTGATCCTCGATCGGATGATGGCCAAAGATCCGAACCATCGATACAAGACCTATGATGAACTGATCCGCGACCTCAGTTCGCTCGGCCAGCACAACCCGGTCCTCAGCTTTATCGAAGGCGCCGAAGCGAGTTATTCCGGTCCCGGCGGTGCTGCCACCGCCACCTCTGCGGCGGCCACAGTCGCGACTCTCGGAGGCACGGTGAGCGGCAGGACCACCGGCGGTTCCGGCGCGGCACCAAAAACATCTCGCGTCTGGTACATCCAGTTCGAGGACGAAAAGGGCCGGACAAACTTTGAGAAACACACCACGGGCCGCGTCCAGAAGATGATCGTCGCCGGAATTCTCACCGCCAGAGCCAAGGGCAAAGTTTCAGCCGACGGCAAGTACATCCCGCTCGCGCAGTTTCCGGAATTCGCCGAGCAGATAGAAAATCAGCTCGCCCATCGTGTCGCCACCATCCGCAAGGAAGACATGGGAAACCTCTATGCCAAAGTCGCGAAAGCCGAAGTGAATCGCTATCGCTGGCGGTTCGCCAAGGATTTCTATCGCAGCGTGGTCGGCTGGATTTCGCTGATCATCTGGGTCGCCGCCATCTCCATCATCGTGTGGCTCGGCGCCACCATTGCCCTCCCTCGCCTCCGGGAAATCGGTGCCCGCTATGGACTGGGCAGCGGAGCGGAAACGATCGAGGAAAAGCCAAATACCAGCATCCAGGACCCGATGGACCTGCCGGATCTGAGCCGAAAACGGACGGTCCGCTGAATTCCCTCCAGCCGCCGCCCCGACCAGTATCCCCGAAATGCTGAGACCGAGTGTGCTGGCGAACGCAGGCGTCCGCCAGCACCACCCGTCGTTTCAGACGGCCGGCCCTCATGGGTCGACCGGACGTCTTCCGTCAGTCACGGCGCACGGCGCCCCGCCTCATTTGCCGGTACCCGCGGCGTCACGGCAGCAGCCCGCAGCCTGACGACATGTCCCGGCTGCGGACAACTTGTCAGTGCTGCGTGAGTCACCCGCTTCACAGCAGGCTCCCGCGTCGCAGCAGCCACCGGATTCACAGCACAGCCCGCTGCAGGCACAGGTTCCGCCGGCACAGGTTCCGCCGGTGTCACAGGCACAACCGGCGGCGTCACACGCACAGCTGTCGCACACGCAGACGGTGCAACAGCGACACGAGGGTGCCGACGTCAGGGAACTCTGCGGTTCCCCAGGCTCGGCTGTCGGCAACAAATCCTTCGGAGGCGATGCTGTTCCCAGCCGGAGCGCCATCGTCAGGATACCAGCCACAATCAGTATTCTGCTCATGAGAAATTCTCCAATGTGATTTGCGAACTATCGGACAGGAAAATCGCGACATTCGAAATCAAGTTGGTTAATTCCTCCACACGCACAGCAGCGCCTGCTGCCTGTTGTGTGCTGGCGGTGCCGGCGAATTCCGACCTGAGGCGTCTGCGGGAGTTTCGTCAGTCCACTGCTGCGCAGGCCGAATGACCGGCAGGAATTCGCCGTACGAACGGTTCCATTTGCCATAGGGCGAAATCGTGGTGGACAGCACCGACGAACGCCGCAGGATCGGGCACTGGCAGTCGCCGTCGGTCTGATCGGCGGTATCGACATGTGGCAGGCAACAGGAGTGGACGTTCTCGTCGCTTTGGCGCCCCGCTTTCCGCTGGCAGCAGCTCTGTCGGGAGGCGGCTGAAGGTCTCGCTGTGTCGCCGTCGTGGATCCGGGCTGCCCGTGCTGCTGGTGACCGCGCGGCATCGGCACAGCAGCAGGACCGCTGAGCCATCAGGGGCGCCACGCAGAGCACCACCCCCAAGGCTGCGGAGATCATGCGACAAAGTACACGACTTCGGCACCAGCTCACAACGAAATCCTCCGCCCTGATGATACGCCGGAGCCTGCGGTCGGTCAACAGCGGTTTTCGATGCTTGTCGGCGCGGGGCGAATCCGACAGAATCTGCGTCGGCGGTCGCAGACACCGCGGCCGTCGCAGACGACTTAAGATCCTCACCGCAGCATTTCCGGATCACCGCCGCATGGCACATCCTCCAGAACCACGCTTCCCCACGACACGCCTGCGGCGGAACCGGCGTACGGAATGGTCACGCAATCTTGTTCGTGAGACCCGCGTGACGGTTCACGACCTGATCTGGCCGGTGTTCGTCACGGAAGGGACACGGCTGAGACAGCCGGTGGTGTCGATGCCCGGTGTGGAGCGGCTGTCAGTCGATCTGGCAGTTGATGCGGTACGACGTGCCGCGGATCTGGGGATTCCGGCGGTGGCTGTGTTCCCGGTCACTCCGCCGGAGCTGAAGACGCCGGACGGGAATGAAGCTCTGAATCAGGACAATCTGATCTGCCGGGCGATTCGCGCGATTCGACAGGCACAGCTGCCGATCGGCGTGATTGCGGATGTGGCTCTGGATCCGTACACCACACACGGACAGGACGGAGTCATCAGGAACGGGTATGTGGC
>SYLK01000737.1 GCA_005809115.1 Planctomyces sp.
CCACGCAGCTCCGCGTGGTCAAATCACCAACCAGGTGGGTCCGATTTCCGCGCCGAAGTGGGTCCGATTTGCACGCCTATCTCCAGGCGGCATTGGCACCCGGCGATTGGCCGATTGACGCCGGAGGTAAACGCACACCGCCGTAATCCACAGCAAATGATAAATCAGGACGGCGCCACGAATTCCGCTCGGCTTCGGCACATACTTCTGCGATGCGCCGTTGGAGTCGACCTCGTACCATCGCAGGTCGCGCGGGTCGTGGTAGATCGTGCCGGCGGGAAACGGCCTCCGGAAAACGGAGTCCGGGATGTCAGAATTGATTTCGACCGACTCGACGTCGCAGGTTACCGTCATCATCAGGAGCAACTCTGCGGACCCGTCCTGCGGAGGCGAAAAACTCTGCAGCTCGACGTGTTTCGGATAGGCGATCGGCCCGGCTTCGATCCATCCCTGAGCGGTAATCGTCTGCCGGGATTTGTGACCACCCGCCGGACTTTGCGCGACATCCAGTTCCATTCGGTTCGGCCAGTAGTTCCGTGAGGTATTCACGGTAACCTGATATCGATGTTCGCAGGACAGTGCGGAGCCATCCTCCGCACTGGTCGTCGCGGTGTGCTTTCCCGTGAAGTCGATCAGCTGTTCGCCGTCGACTTCCCGGCGGGTGAATGAGTCCGGATCAGCAAGACCGACTGCATCAGACACGGACATTCCGCTGACTCTTGACAGCAGACTGCTCGGACAGACGTACGGCAGAGGCGAAGCTTCCGTCAGCGCTACGAGCGTGCCGGACTTGCGACGAGACAATCCGTGGTAGTCCCAGCGAACGGTACCGTCGAATGCCGAGGCGGAACGAATCTCACCGGTGGGATCAAATTCGTTCCAGGCCCGAAGCGGCGGACGATCAGCGTATTCGTAGAGATTGACTTTCTCCTGCGGCAGGACTGGTCCGAAACCTGTTCGCTGGCGACGATTCGTGGCCAGAGCATTGTTCGCTTCAGCCATGCGGAGGAAGTCTCCCGTGCGCAGATTCCGTACGGTGCAGCACAAATGCAGGTCGTGGATCGCTGACTCTCTCGCTCGAATTCCCTGCACGATTTCCGCCGCCTCTGCAGGTGCCGCTGCAGAAGCGTGTGGCACGGCGCACCAGCTCAGCCAGATCACTGCCAGGCCGATTCGGCCGGCGACCGGGGGAATGACCGTGCGGCGTGCGAAGATCGTGGCACCCAGGGCGACCGCAGCGACGGCCCCGTACACGATCGGGTAACCCTCGGACGTGAGATCCACGGGTCTCCGACCGTTCACAAGGGGATCTTGTCGATTGAATTCAACGGCGTCGAGCTGGTTGTAGACACTCAGCGTTGAGAGGTTGGGATGAACCGGGATTGACGTCATGATCTGATCCATCGCCATGAACAGGACCAGCGCAGTAATCGCCGCAGGAATCGGCCGACGAAGTCGGCAGACCGCCGCCACGGCCAGCGTATAAACGAGGATATGCAGGAGTGGGATACAGGCCACGTAGGCAACGCCGATACGACCTGTGAGCGGCTGGCTGGGCGAAGCCCGGGACACCATCGCGGGAAACAGGTCCAGCGTTCCCAGCAACGCGACCAGTCCCACCACAAATTTCGTCCAGAACCAGCCGGCCGGAGAAATCGGGCGTGATCGCCAGAAGTGTTCCAGGCCGGGCCTCAGCTCCGAAGAATAAATCCCGACAGCGACAATCGCTCCCCACAGGAGGCCAACGTGCCAGGTGCTGGAAGGAAGTTCTCCCGCTATCCGTGCGGTGACAGTTCCCTGCGTGCGCGATTCGGTCAGTCCCAGACTCGTAATCAGCGCGGCGATCGTCAAGCCGGCCAGGCACAACGGCACAGACTGCCGGGCATTCAGCCAGACAAGCGCCGCCACGCGTCCCGGCCAGCGGATGCCGAGCCGAGACGCAACGTGCGGGCCCGAGGGAAGGAATCGCCACGTTCCGGGGCCGGTTTCCTGCACTGCCGGATCTGCGCGGCAACCATATCGGCGCGCAAACCACTGTCCGATCGCCGTCGTGATCAGAAGACTCACCACCAGCGGCACAACGACATGCGGAGCGAGTTCCGGATCCACATAATCTGAACCATCGATGTCTTTGTAACCCGAGCAGATCGCCAGCGATCCCGGGAGCAGACATCCGATCCAGTCGGACACGAGGTAGAAGCCGCTGGCGTCGAGCGTCAGACGAATCGGAACAAGCACCATGAACGTCAGGACGGCAATCGCCCCCAGGAATCCCACGGTCGCTTCGCTGCGGCAGCACGTTCCCAGCAGCGAAATGCATGAGACCAGATGCATCGCCGACACCATGCCAATCGCCGCCATCGTCCACAGAAAGCCGATCGCCTCAACCCGGGACATGCCGGGCCGATCGGGAAGACGAAGTGAGCCCGGTTCGGCATACGGCAGGCGCAGCTCGGCCTGTTCCAACAGCCCGCTCAGCAGCAGTGGCGTGACGAGCAATGCTCCGATAACGATCGGACCCGTCAGGCAGGCCCACGCCCCCAGCAGTCGCGCCCAGGCAATCTGTTTCATGGTCACCGGCAGCGACGCCGAAAATCTCAGCGTCCGCTGGGTATATTCTCCGGTGGCCGTGGACATCGCCAGCAGCACTGCCGCCAGACAGC
>SYLK01000738.1 GCA_005809115.1 Planctomyces sp.
GCCGGACTGCCGGCCGCCCGACTGCCGGCCGGCGGCCGGATGACTGGCGGACCGATGGCTGGCAAGGCAGCGATAGAGATAGATGCGATCGTACTCGTTCTTCAGCGGCAGTGCTGTAATCCGCTGCAGACCGGCCTGCAGACTGTCCCGCGACAGCGGAAACCGTGAAATGAGTTCCACCAGTTCGACTCCCAGCTGCCATGCCGGATCGCGCTGCCGGAAGCCGGTGCCAAAAATGCATGCAACTTCCACCCCCACGATGGTGACCAGATCATGCATGATTGCCACCGCCTGCCGGTCCACCACGTTCCGTACGAGCTTCTTTGCGCCCGTACGGCCGACCTCGGAAGCCAGCCACCAGGCGCCCAGAGTCATGGGATTTCCGGCGGCCATGATGCGTCCGGCATACAGACTGCGACTCAGGTAAGTTATCCACGGTGCGGCTTTCTGATAGGCACCGTACCCTGTGACGGCCTGTCGAAAATAGCCGTACAGTCTGCTGATACTGTACTGCTGAACGTTGAGCGGCAACTGTTCCAGCAGAACCAGCGTATGGAGACAAATGCGACTGGCGGCCCGGGCAAGCTGCTCGAAACTGGTTTCCAGCAGCGGATGGGTGCTCTCCGGAGAATAGACGGCTGCAATCCTCCGCACCAGCTGCAGCACTTCTTCCCGAATCGCCGCAACATCCGGAATCTCGTCACGCATGTAGCCGTTGCTGCGGATCTTCTCGTAGACTCGCTCCGCTTCGGCTTCCAGAATCCGAGTGACCTCCCGGTCACGTTCACTCAGCCGAATCAGTTCATCGGGATCCGCCGCGAGTGGCTGGTGGGCGACGGGGTATTCCAGAAGTTCATGAAACTGTGCCAGTCGTTCCGCCAGATCCCGCTCGCGCTGGCCCAGACGCCTGGCCTGTTCCTCAAATTCCGCCGCCGAGGTGCGCAGCAGCTCGTCGAATCGCTCCTGTTCGAGGCACAACCGCTCAGCGTCACTGAGCCCGCCGTCAGCACTGGCTGAGACCAGCGCCTGAGACGGACGTCGCGACAGAATGGCAAGCGCTGTGACAATCAGGGCCAGGGCCGTCAGGACCAGCGCATGCACCTGACTGGTCGTCTCGGCCACCGCCAGAACCGCCAGCAGCACGACAGTGGCACATGACAGCAGCGCAGACGGGCACCAGCGGGCCAGCCAGCCAGGGCGTGCAGTCAACAGTCGCCTCAACATTGTCCTGGTCCGTTCACGCCGCATTCAGGGGATCATCATCCAGCGGCGACGCGCACCTCAGTGATTGAACAGGAATTCCCGACTGCTGATAATGCTCCAGACCATGTCTTCCAGAACCTCGCGACGCTGTTCCGGGGGAGTTTCCGCCAGCAGCGTCAGAAAAGTCTCAGATTCGACTGGCCGCGGGAATCGGGAAAGACACGTCAGAAACACCTCGTCCAGCAGTGCGCTGTCATCGGTGCTCGAAAGCAGCCAGCGCGTCAGGCGATTGTCGGTCGCCCCCAGCTTCGCATTGATCGTGTCCCCGTTGGAGAGATGCAGTACCTGAACCATACTCGGTTCGTCCGAGCGCTCACAGGCACACGTAATACGACGCTGGTGACGGCCGAAGGTCTGCAGAAAATACGAATCCACGGCAGCATCAGACAACTGAATGGCCCTTGTGCCCCGTGGGTAACGATCGGTCTGGCGCACCTCACCACCAGGCGACTTCAACTGCGTGAATTCGGACGGAACGTCAGTCACCTGACTCACAGCGTCCAGCAGCACCTCCGCCATCAGACGCCGAGGACAATAACGCGAATAATGCCGGCGGTCACCCAGATTCCCGGGGCCTGGGGTACTGCTGCGCTGCCACGTTTCCGATTGCAGAATCGTGCGCATCAGCGCCTTCAGATCGAATCCACCGTCCACCAGTGCCGCCGCCGCCTCCGCCAGCAGCTCCTCATTGGAGGCGGGATTGGATGTCCGCATGTCATCGACCGCCTCAACCAGGCCCGTACCGAAGAAATTCTTCCAGACGCGATTGGTGATGGATCGGGCAAACAAGGCATTCGACGGAGATGTCAGCCACGTCGCCAGATACCCGCGACGATCACCGGGGCGATTGAATGGTATCGGTGCGGCATCCAGCGGTGCCGGCAACTGCGCCTTCCCCGTTCTCGGCTGAATCAGTTCACCGGAAGAAACCGTGACAAGGATCCGCTCCGTGTCGCTCCCGATGCCACCACTCTTGGCGCGCACACGTGAAAACAGATTCGAAAATGCGTAGTACTGGTCGTTTGTCCATTTTTCGAGTGGATGATTGTGGCAGCGGGCACAGCCGATAGAGAGTCCCAGAAAGGCCTGGCTGACATTTTCTGCCATGTCTTCCGGCGCATCGTGCAGGGCGTAAAAATTTGTGGCACCGTTCTGCAGGCTGGAACCTGCCGCGGTCACGAGCCGCGTGGCGAACTGATCCCAGGGGACATTTTCGGCGACCTGTGTGCGAGTCCAGTCGTAATATGCACGTACCGCCTCGGGAGAAAGTTCAGTGCTGCTGATGAGGAGCAGGTCCGACCAGAGACAGGTCCAGTAATCCACGAATTCTGTGCGATGCAGCAGCTGATCGATTACGCGATCTCGTTTGTCGACGGACTGATCAGCCAGGAAATCCCGGACTTCTGCCGCGGTGGGCAGAGTCCCGATGGTATCGAGAAACGCGCGTCGCAGAAAGACGGAATCGGTGCAGCGTTCGGCCGGCTGAAGATTGAGTCGTTTCAGCTGTTTTAACGTCAGGTCATCAATGAAATTTCGACGGTCCGCTGCGGAAAAATCGACCGGAGGCAGCTGATGTGTCCAGGGAACCGTGATTCGGGCGATTACGATTTGGCTGGAAAACCAGGCGGTGACAGCACCTTCGCCGGGTCCGACGATTCTGGCGACGCCCTGTTCGTCGACGGTGACGACTGCTTCATTCGCGGACGTGAATTTTGCCCAGTGGGTAACGTCCTCGACCCGTCCACCGGCATAGTGGGCACGGACCAGCAGGGGCTGGGCCGCATTCGCAGCCAGCGTGACCTGTTCCGGCAGGATTTCCAGTCGTTCCAGGCGTTCATCCTCGGGCCCGGGAGCCGTGGCGCCGGCCGCGATCCATTCCGCCACGACGCGGTAATTCAGTGATCCCGGCTCGATTCTCAGCCCTCCCTTATGAGGTACGGACATGGTTGGTTTGGTCAGCAGCAGACTGGCAGCCGGTTGTGCCGGTTCGATTCGTCGCCCCTGCTGCTGCCGTGCGATGTTCAGGAAGTCCCGGTCGGGATCGTAGCCGCGGAGGGACAAACGGAAGCCGCCCTTTCCTGCAAGTGCACCATGACAGGCGCCGGAACTGCACCCCTGTTTCGCCAGAACCGGCTCGACATGATTGCGAAATGACCAGGAGTTCTGTGTCTGCAGGTTTCGGACGGTGACGCTGGCGATAGTCGTCCCGCTGGAAACGTCGGGCTGATTGTGCGGACCTGTCACGCGAATCGTGGCAGTTCCGTCGCCGACCGGGATGATAACACCGTCCGTGACAACGGCGACGTCGGGGCGGTCACTGACAGCAACCAGAGAAGCGTCCGCCGGCCCGCGGAATTCACCGTCAAGAACTCGTTCGATCAGGATGCGGTGTCGCGATTCAGGACCATCCAGCGTGAA
>SYLK01000739.1 GCA_005809115.1 Planctomyces sp.
CATGTGCTGCAGACCGTGACCAAACTCATGAAACAGAGTTTCTGTTTCACGAAATGTCATGAGGGAAGGGATGTCACTCACCGGCGGCGTGCTGTTGCAGACAAGATGCGCCACCGGCAGTCGTACACCGGCAGCGGTCACGGAGCGTGCGATGCAGTCGCCCATCCAGGCGCCGCCGCGTTTGTCTTTCGGCCGTGAATAGGGGTCGAGGTAGAAGCCGGCAATGTGGCGGTCTGATTCATCGAAGACCTCGAAATATCGCACGTCCGGATGCCAGATGGGCGCTTTCCCGTCAGCAGCACGAACAGTGATCCCGAACAGACGATGGCACAGTCCGAACAGACCGTCCAGGACACTGGGGAGTGAAAAATAGGGTCGCAGTTCTTCGTCCGTGAATGCGAATCGCTGCTCCCGCAGCCGTTCCGCCCAGAAGGCAATATCCCAGTGGGCCAGCTCCGCCGTCTGCCCGTTCTCGCGCGCCAGCGGCATCAGCTCCTGCAGTTCAGATCCTGCCGCGGCGTACGAAGCATCCAGCAGCCGTGCAAACATGGTGCGCACAGCCTGCGGTTCGGCAGCCATCTTGCGGGACAGACTCAGATGGGCATACGAATCGAACCCCAGCAGCGCGGACTGCTCGCTGCGAAGCTGCAGAATCCGGCTGATCAGGGGACAGTTGTCGGTGCCTCCGGAGGCAGCCCGCGAGATGAAGGCGCGGTAGACCTGTTCTCGCAGCGCCCGGTTCCGGCAATGTTCCATGAAGGGACCAAAACACGGAGCATCCAGCGTGATCCGCCACGGACCGGATTCCGCCGTGGCCGGTGTTCGATCCTGATTCTGCTCTGCACGGGACCATGCGGCGGCGGTCTGCCGACGAAGGCTCAGCGGCAGACCCGCCGCATCCGCCGCGTCAGTCAGGTCCAGGGACCAGGCTTTCGTGGCATCCAGCACGTGATTCGAGAAGTCGGTTCCCAGCTGTGACAGCTCCTGTTCAATCTGATTGAACCGGGCACGTGCCTCGCCCTGCAGACCGATGCCGGACAGCTCTGCGCTCTGGATCGATCGCTGAATGATGCGGCGCTGCGCCTCGCAGAATCCGGACCACTGGTCCGAGTCTCGCAGTCGGCAGAGTCGGCTGTAGATCGCATCGCTCTGTCTCAGCTTCAGGCCAAATTCCACGATCTTCGGCAGTGCTGCTTCGTGTACCGTCCGCAATTCCTCCGAGTTCGCCACGCTCAGCAGATGACCCACCGGCGACCAGCCGTATTCGAACAGCAGGTCGATCTCTTCCAGCGGCGACATCAGGCTGTCCCAGCTGCCGCCATCGCTGGATTCGAGCTGGCTCAGGATCTGCTCGCAGCGCTCCAGCAGCCGATCAGCGGCCGGCTCAACGTGGTATGGTCGAACCTGATCGAACGCCGGAAAGCCTGTCCGGATCAGCAGAGGATTTGATTCAGGCGGCATCTTGCGAGATCCCGAACAGGCAGGTTTGCAGGTGGACGACGACAACAACAACAGACATGTGACGTGTTGTAACCGGATTTCACTGTGACGCGAAGATCTCCGCCGTGTTCTTCTGTGGCCCGACTCGGATTCATCGGCAGACAGCCAGCCGCGTGCCCCGAGCTTTCTCCAGGTGATTTCTCCAGGTCGGGATCGAAGTCAGCGCCGACTGCGGGAATCTCCTCCCATGACCAGACGGCGACATTCGCGCCAGAGCCGATTTCACGTGACATGGGAAGTCAACTTTTTCAAAAAAAAGGAGGTCTGGAAAAAGCTGCTCCGTTCTTCCAGGATCACGGCCAGTCGCGATTGTCCGGAAACCGATGGCGGGTTATAAAGCCACCCGTTCGTCCGGTCCGCTGATCGGGGTGAAGCTCTCTGATTGACCCCGGCTGAAACGAAATCAGTTGTTCTGATCAGCGGTGATGTGGATTACTGTCGTCGTTTTGGGCTTGTGATTCCTGTGTGACTGCACCGGCGGTACCTCAGGAAAACCCTGACTGTCTGGCCTGAGTCCGAAGCGATCGTACAGACTTCTCTTTTTGCAGGTGGCAACGTCGTCATGCAGCATCATCACATCGAAGTCATTCCAGGTGAGTCTGTGCGAGTGGGCAATCTGATCGTCACTCTTCTCTACGTTGACGGTGATCACGTGGCACTGGCAATTGAGGACCCTGATAACACGGCCTCAATCGATCCGATGGACTTGTGTGACAGCCAGGCACCCCTGGCTCTGATGAGCTGAACTTGACCATCTTGTCTGAGGACGCGGTCAGCTGTGGCTGCCGCGGCGCAGTCCGATCACGGAGGTCATTCCTGCCCCGACGTAACATGGCGTTCAAACCAGCTGGGGGAATTCCAGAAGGGAGGGAGGATGTCAGGTTTTCGTGATACGAAGCGATTCAGCCGCCTGCGATCTGTTGCAGTTCCGGTCGGCGCTTCGGTTATTCGAGCTGGGGTTCTGTGCCGTGCGGTGCCTCCGCCCGATCGACTCAGCGGGCTGCTGTGCTGCCCGCGCCTGCTCCGGAGAACGCTGGGTATTGCCTGTGGGCTGGTGCTGTGCTGGTCGCTGTGGACGCTCATGCCGGTCCGGGCCGATGGCTCAGCCACGCTGCTGACCGCACAGCCCACGGCGGTCCCGGAATTCCGGACGATCTTCGATGGTCGTTCCCTGGCGGGCTGGAACGGCGATGCGAAGGTATTCCGAGTCGAAGAGGGGGCCGTCGTCGGCGGACAGCTGCAGCAGAACATCCCGCACAATTTTTTTCTGGAATTCGAGCAGGAGTTCTCCGACTTCGAACTGACACTTGAGTTGAAACTGGTCGGGAAGCAGACGAATGCCGGAATCCAGCTGAGGAGTCGCAGGATTCCGGATCACCACGAAATGATTGGCTACCAGGCCGACCTCGGTCAGGAATACTGGGGGTGTCTGTACGACGAGTCACGTCGGCGGCGCGTCCTGGCTCGGCCCGATCCGGAGGCACTTTCCCGCGTGCTCAGGCCGACCGACTGGAATTCCTGTCGGATTCTGTGTCAGGGGCGGCGGATTCAGTATTGGATCAATGATTTCCAGACAGTCGACTATCACGAAGAAGATGCTTCCATCGAACAGACTGGAAAGATTGCTCTGCAGATTCACGGTGGCCCGCCGGGGGAAGCCTGGTATTGCCACATCAGGATCCGTGAACTGAAGCAGCTTTGAGCGGATCGTTTCGGAAATCGCAAAGGCTCAGGTACGCATGGCAATCGAATCCGCAGGAACACCGATGAACTGGAACAGTCGTCAGCTGACGCAGGGCTGGCAGAAAGGGATCCGCGCATTTTACTACGCCGTCGGCATGACGGATGACGACTTCGACCGGCCACAGGTCGGCATCGGAGTTCCTCTGCTGGAAGGTAACACCTGCAATGTGCATGCGTACCAGCTGGCGCAGGAGCTGGCCACCGGATGTCGTGAAGCCGGGCTGCTGGCATTTCCCTTTGGCACACCGGGTGTCAGCGACAACATCACGCAGGGACATGCTGGCGGTAACGCAAGCCTGCCATCGCGAAATCTCATTGCCAACAGCGCCGAATGCGTGATCACTTCGCATTGCTACGATGCGCTGATCGGAATGCATCACTGTGACAAGAATGGTCCGGGATTCGCCATGGCGCTGGCACGGACGAATTTTCCGGGCCTGCTGATCAGCGGTGGCAGTATTCTTCCCGGCTGTCACAACGGTCGCGATATTACCATCCTGGATGTTTACGATTCGCAGGCGGCCGTGTCCGTCGGCGCGATGGAATCCTCCGAGGCCGATCAGATCCTGCGGAAAGCGTGTCCGGGCCCCGGTGGCTGCGGGATCGCGGCATCGTTCAACACCTGGGGCATCGCCATGGAGGCGATCGGACTGATGCTGCCGGCAAGCAGTTCGATCCCGGCAGTGGATCCGGCCAAGACGTCGGAATGTCGCGAGGTGGGGCGTGCACTGCGGCATCTGCTGCAGCGCGGGATTCGTCCGCGTGATATTCTGACGAAGGCGGCGTTTCGCAATGCGGCGGTTACAATCGCCGCCGCTGGTGGTTCCACGAACGGAGTACTCCACCTGATCGCTCTGGCTCGCGAGGCTCAGGTGGACTTCTCTCTCCGCGACGTGCAGCAGATCTTTCGCCGGACGCCCGTGCTGTGCAGCTTCGCGCCCCGTGGCCCGCGAACGATGGTTGACCTGCATCGGATCGGCGGGACGCCCGTCCTGCTGAAACATCTGCTGGACAGCGACCTGCTGGACGGCAGCTGCCTGACGGTGAGCGGACAGACACTTCGTCAGAACCTGAGCGGCGTCGCTCCCCCGGGCGAATCGCAGGATCTGATTGTGTCCGTAGCGAATTGCTACAAGCCATTCGCCGACATGCAGATCTGTTTCGGCAACCTCGCACCGGACGGCATCGTGTTCAAGGTGTCGAGCATGAAGGATCCACGTTTTGAAGGTGCCGCCGTCTGTTTCGAGGATCCTCGCGATATCGTCCGTGCGGTGGAGCAGCGCCAGATCCGACCTGGCAGTGTCATCGTGCTGCGACACATGGGACCGGTGGCCTGCGGCATGCCGGAAGTCCTGATCGCCACGGCGGCTCTGGCCGTTCCCGAGCTGGATGGTCGCGTGGCGTTTATCTCAGACACTCGAGTCTCGGGAGTGTCCCATGGTGCCATCGGCGTGCATTGTTCTCCCGAAGCCGCCGTGGGCGGACCGATCGCCTGTGTGCGCGACGGCGACCGGATTTCCTTCGACCTGCTGAACGGCACGATCAGTGTGAACATCACGGACGACGAAATGCAGGTCCGTCGCTCGTCGCTGCCCACCCGCCCTGCCCTGCAGCCGGCGCGCGGATACCTGGCAGACTTCTCCGCTACGGTGGCGCAGGCCGGCGACGGTTGTGTCAGCCGCGCATTGTATCCCGCCTGCCGCTGACGTTCCGCCGGAACCGGCGGACGCCGCGACGGTCCTGCCTGCACACAGGCGCTGCTGACGCACAGGCGCTGCTGACGCACAGGCGCTGCTGACGCACAGGCGCTGCTGACGCACAGGCGCTGCTGACGCACAGGCGCCGCTGACGCTCAGGCGCTGCTGACGCTCAGGCGCCGCTGACGCTCAGGCGCTGCTGACGCTCAGGCGCTGCCGTCCGCGCTCCGGGCGGTCCTGATGAAATCGAGCATCTTCTGCAGCGTCTCGTCGCTGCAGTGGTGTTCGATGCCTTCTGCATCTGTTGTCGCCGTGGGATCACTCACACCCAGAACCAGCAGGAACTGCAGTACGATTTCGTGCCGCCGCCGGGCAGCCTGGGCCAGCGCAACGCCCTGCGATGTCAGTGAGATGGGGCCATAGGGATGGGTGTCAGCCAGTCCATCCCGAACCAGCCGTGATGTGGTCCGGCTGACTGTGACGTGGGATACGCCAAAGTGTCGTGCCAGGTCCACCACCCGGCACTCACCCTGACCACGGACCATGTCGTCAATCGCTTCGACGTAGTCTTCAGCGGTCTCTGAGGCGTGATCCCGACGCGTTCGTGCATGAGGGTTGGTGTTTGTCACACGGCGTGGCATGGTCATCCGACTCAGGTCAGCTCCGGAATCGGGCGTCCGCCGCCCACGATGCTGACCGGGCGACCGGACGCATCGTTGAAGTGTGTATCGAGCGGAATGCCCAGAATGTGGTAGATCGTGGCGAGCAGATCCAGCGGCGTGACCAGTCGCTCCCTGACGCCGCCGCCGAATTTCTCGCTCGCCCCGACGACCGTGCCGCCGGGAATTCCACCGCCGGACAGCATCACGCTGAAGCAGTCGGACCAGTGATCGCGGCCGGCATGTCCGTTCATACGGGGTGTGCGGCCAAACTCTCCGACGCAGAACACCAGCACATCATTCAGCAGGCCCCGCTGTTCGAGATCCGTGATCAGGGTTCCGATGGCGCGGTCCAGTGGCGGCAGATGTTCTTCCAGTCCATTGCGGATCTCGTTGTGATGATCCCAGTTGCCCGTGTTGATGTTGACACATCGCGCACCGGATTCGACCAGCCGGCGCGCCAGCAGCGCACTCTGCCCATACCGATGCCGACCGTAGCGGTCTCGCAGAGCTGCGTCCTCCTGGCCGATATCGAAGGCTCGCCGCACCTGATCGCCCGTCACCATTTCCAGGGCCTGTGCTTTGAACGTGTCCAGCCCGGCAAGCGCACCAGTCTGGTCAGCGTCCCGGCGCAGCGTATCAAATCGCTTCAGCAGGGTCCGCCGGTCGTCGATGCTGTCCAGCGCCAGACCTGACGGCAATGACAGGCTGGGAATGCGGAAATCCGCCGCAGCGGGGTCAGCTCCCACCTCAAATGGATTGTACGCTCGGCCCAGATAGACCGCACCCTGGTACCCGAACGCCTCGGATTTCGGCATTGTGATATACGGGGGAATCTGCGAATTCCCGATCCCCGCTGACTTCGCGATGACTGATCCGAAGGACGGCTTCTGCGCCGCATTCCGAGCGAGAGTCGGTCCGAAATATCCGGTCTGCATCCAGTGCGCCGAGGGCGCATGAATTCCATTCTCGTGATGCACGGAGCGTATTACCGACATCCGGTCCATCACTTCGGCCTGGCATGGCAGGCGTTCCCCCAGCAGGATCCCTGAGGCGGCCGTGGGGATGGCCTGATACATGCCCCGATACTCAATCGGAGCGTCCGGTTTCATGTCGTACGTGTCCTGCTGGCTCAGACCGCCATCAGTCCAGAACACGATGATCGATTTCCGGCTGCGTTCGCCGGCTGCCGGCGTGGCCCGCGCCTCCAGCCGCAGCAGGTCCGACAGCCCCAGGCCCAGCAGCGGAGCGCCGATCTGCAGAAAAATGCGCCGACGGATGCCGTTGCAGTGATGAAACGACTCACCCAGAACTTCCAGCATGGCCTCAGTGCTCCGATGAAATCAGGTCGGTACCAGAACCAGGTCGGCGATCAGATGCGATCAGTGATCAGACGCGGTCAGTGATTGAACAGGAATTCGCTGGTCGCCAGCAATGACCACAAGAGTGAGCGGCAGGCTTCCCGTCGGTCGGGTTCAATGGACAGGAATTCGGCAGCCGCGTCGCGTTCTTCCGGACGAGGTTCGCGCCCCAGCACCTGCAGGAACACATCCGTTGCCATTTCCTGATGGCTGCGGTCACCGGCAGCAAGGCGACTGGCAAATCCGTTCTCCGCAGTGAGTTTGCGGTGAATCTCTTCCGAATTGATCAGTTCCAGCGCCTGATTGAGTGAAGGCGCATCGACGCGCTCACATTCACACGCCGACATTCGTGCCGGGCGGCCAAACACGTCCAGAAAATGCACCGGCACGTTCTCATCCGGCAGTTCAATCGCCCGGGTGCCCAGCGGAAACTCACCGGGGCCGCCCGCAAACACCGTGGGGACTTCCAGCGCCTGGCTGACCGCGTCCAGCAGCACTTCGGCCGAGAGTCGTCGGGGATAAAACCGCGCATAGGTCTGAGTGTCGCTCTGATTCCATTCCCCGGGAGCGGACTCCACCTGATACGCGCGTGATGAGCAGATGCGCCGGATCAGGTGGCGAACGTCATAGCCGCTGTCTGCAAAATCCTGCGCCAGCGCCGCCAGGAGTTCCGGGTTGCTGGGTGGATTCGTGCTTCGCGCATCGTCGATCGGATGGATGATTCCGCGTCCAAGAAAATGCGCCCACAGGCGATTGACCATCGTCCGGGCGAAGAAAGGATTGTCACGCGCTGTCATCCAGTTCGCCAGACTGCGCCGCGGGTCGGTGAACTTTGTTAGTTCAAACGGAGGACCGCCCAGCGCGCGAGGCGCAACCGCCTGTCCGGTCCGAGGATGGAGGACTTCGCCCGAGTCCTTCAGAAAGATCATTTCATTGGTCGGGACTTCAGCATCAGCGAACCCGCCTTTGCGTCCCACGCGAGCAAACACGGCCGCCAGTCCGTAATAGTCCGTCTGGCTCCAGCGCTCGGCCGGATGGTGGTGGCACTGGGCGCACTGGATTCGCACTCCCAGAAACGCCTGTGCGACTGATTCCACATACTCGGGCGACTTGCGTACCGTCCGATACCACACCGCCGGCGGATTCAGGTTCTGGCTGCCGCTCGCGGTCAGAATCTCCGTCACAAACTGATCGTACGGCTGGTTGGCCGCCAGGGAATCCCGGATCCAGCTGGCGAACAGCGTCGTTCCGGGGCGCTGCTGACTGGTGGAGTAACCGGCGCCGCGATTCTGCAGAATATCGGCCCATTTGAGCGCAAAATAGCTGGCATATTCCGGCCGCTCCAGCAGTTGACCGATCAGCGCAGACCGCTTGTTCGGGTCAGGATCTCCCAGAAATCTCCGGACTTCATCTGGAGCGGGCAGTGTGCCACAGACGTCCAGGCTTGCGCGTCTGAGGAAGGTGGCGTCGTCTGCGAGCTGTGACGGCGCAATCGCCAGTCTGCGCCACTGCTGCAGCAGCAGTCGATCCACGAATGCGTCCGGCTGCAGCGTGGCTTCCAGTGCGTCCAGTTGTCGCTGTACCGACTGCTGCTGCTCTGCGTCCGTGGTGTACGGAACGGAGATTCGAAAAGTTGCCACCTGATCACTGAATCGTGCCATGATCGTCGCCAGTCCCGGGTTGTCCTCAATTCTGACGAGCCCGTCGGCGTCGGCGTTCGCGACTTCCGGTTCGTTCGACTGGTACACCGCCCGACGTGTGACGTCGCGGCTGGTGCCGTCCGAGAATCGGGCGGTCACTCGCAGCTGCTGAACCGCATGCCGCTGCATTGTCCGCTCGCGCGGTGTCGTTTCGATCTGAATCAGCTGCGGCTCATCCGCTCGAGGCGGTGTTGCCCCGCTGGCGATCCAGTCGCGGAGGATTCGGTAATCGTCGCCTGCCGGATCGAGCCGACGGCCGCCGCCATGAGGCATGCGAGCCGTCGCCTTCTGCAGCAGCAGACTCTGATCCGGAGCGGCCGGAAACAGCCGTCGACCGCGGGATTCCTGGACCAGTGACTCGTAGTCCTGCTCCGGTTCAAATCCCAGCAGTGACAGTCGGAATCCATTCTGGCCGGTCGCTTTGCCGTGGCAGCCTCCGCTGTTGCAGGAGAGTTTTGTGAGAATCGGGATCACATCGGACGTGAACCGCGGACCATCACCCGGCCCGATCGCCCCGACAACGACTTCGACCGTGGTCGGCGGGTGCCCATCGAGCTGTACCGTGAGCGAAGTCACTCCGGGAGAGCAGCCCCGAACCAGCCCGCCCGACCGAGCGCCGGCCACCGTCGGATCGGCCATCGACAAGGCAGCGACCGACGTCCGATCCGTTTCCGGGAGGCTGTCAGACGTCACCAGAATCTGATGGCTCTCCCCTGCCCGCATTAC
Source organism: Planctomyces sp. (assembly GCA_005809115.1). Lineage (GTDB taxonomy): Bacteria > Planctomycetota > Planctomycetia > Planctomycetales > Planctomycetaceae > F1-80-MAGs062. Next base: position 9,387 of record SYLK01000739.1, read on the forward strand.
GACTCTCGGCGGGTCTACCAGGATCATGGATCCCGTTTCGCCGGCCGTCACTCCTGCCGAGCAAGCCACGATCAGCAGGACACCGCACACCTGGAACATCCGGGACATCCGGATTGTCCGGCACCACCCAGGCAACCGCTGTGTGGTGACACTGCGGCTGGCAGGCCTGGACCAGCGAAGACGGCGGCCGGCGTCAGGAGAGGAACGACCGCTGGTTCGGCAATTTGCGGGCATCATTCCACGATCTCCAGTTTCAGGAAGCTGCTGCTGAAATGCACGGGCTGGTCTTCCACAACGCCGACACTGAACAGTCTCAGGAAGGGCGACGGCCCAAGTGGCGCGTCGTCGTTTACGGTAATCTGCAGGCTGCCCTGATCCGACTGCCCGACAAATGTCTCACCGCGTCCCCTCAGCCCTGCCACATCGGTGATCTTTCCGGGTTCAGCCAGCTCGGTGTGAATCTTGCCGATAAAGCCGTTCTGCCGCAAGGCGGAGTAACCAACCTGAAAGATCTCTCCCCGGCGCGCGATCTGTGGTGCGAACGGGTCCGCCACGATTCGAAATCCCGCGGGTTCGACATCGAACGTGACGACATTGCTGCAGGCCGTGATGGCTTCCGTTTTTTGATCGGCCGTCGGAACAGTCGTCTCGGCGCCAATCACCACGGAATATCGTCCCGGGGCAAGCGTCGGCGGCAGTGCGAAGCTGAGATATCCCGTATGCTTCCCGGCGGGAATAATCCCTGTCTGCGGTCCAATCTGTTCGGGGATTGCGATCGTTGTCAGTCGGACAGGAGCCGTGTGCCCGGAATCACTGCGCTCAATCCGAACTGCGACGTCCAGCACTCCCCCGGGGGCATGGCGCACCTTCAGTTTTCCGTACAGATGATGCTGCAGCGTCTCGTTGCCGTCTGCTGTGACCCGCAATGGCGCCGCATCAGTCACCACACAGGGAATTCGGGAAACCAGACGGCTCCACCACTCCGGTACCCCGCTGCGGACAACGGCCCCGGCCCGCGCCACACGACTGCCAACCGGCTCCGCGGTTCCTTCCACGGAAATTTCTCCAGTCACTTCGCCTGAGATCAGAGGATCGGCTGAAACAACCAGAACGCCGCGGTCCACTCCCGGACCGAGCCAGACGTCCTCACACTCGAACCCGCCCGGCAGGTTCCGGGCAGTGATCCGCACGCCAGCGTTCATGCCGCGCTGGCGCAACAGGACAACATCCAGCGCGGCACGTCCGCCCCGTCGGATGTTCAGACTGGAGCCGTCCCGCGAACTGAGCAGCAGTCGAAAGTCGGGCGATTCACGCTGCACCCGCAGTCGATAGATCCGGCGAAGGTCCGTGTCCCGGCCCCCGGCCAGATTCGTGACGGCGATGCGATACGCTCCGTCCGCCGGCGCCACCCACCGCCCACTCGGGTCCAGATGACTCGTCGGTAACAGTTTTC
>SYLK01000740.1 GCA_005809115.1 Planctomyces sp.
CATCGCCGCCCGATCACGACCATAGCGCTGGTACAGATACTGCAGAACCTCTTCACGGCGTTCGTGTTCGAAATCCACATCAATGTCCGGCGCTTCGTTGCGTTCACGGCTGATGAAACGTTCGAACAGCACGTCGATCCGGCTGGGATCCACTGAGGTGACACCCAGACAGAAACACACCGCCGAGTTTGCCGCAGATCCGCGGCCCTGACACAAAATGCCGCGTTCCCGCGCAAATCGCACCAGATCGCTGACCGTCAGGAAATAGGCCTCATACTTCAGCTCCTGAATCAGGCTGAGTTCATGCCGGATCAGATCACGCACCTTTGGCGGTACACCCCCGGGATACCGGTCACGTGCACCACGCCATGTCAGATCCGTGAGATGCTGGCCCGCGGTCAGCCCCGGCGGTACCAGCTCCTCAGGATATTCATATCGCAGCTCATCCAGCTGAAACTGACAGCGATCGGCCACCTCCTGCGTGTGATCCAGCATCTCGCGATGCCCCTGCATCAGCCGCAGGATCTCCGCCGACGATTTCAGATGACGTTCGCCGTTCGGGAAGAGTTCATGTCCCAGCCGCTGCAGTTCAGTGTTCTGCCGGATGGCGACCAGAACGTCGTGCAGGGCCCGGCGGCGAGCAACGTGGTAGTGCACATCGTTGGCTGCCGCCAGACGAATCTGCAGCTCGTGACACTGCCGGCGCCACCGACTCAGCCGCTGAGCATCGTCCGGCCCGTGGTGCAGTTCGGCCAGCGCATAACAGCGATCCTGAAAGATGTCCTTTAGTCGCCGCAGCGAGACGCTCGGTACGTCACACGCATCCCCCGGCTGAAAACGGCGCTCGAACCGGCGACGACTCTCTGAACTGAGCGGCACGCAGCACAGCAGCCCCTCAGCATGCTGTTCCACGTCCTCCATCCGCAGATGACATTCACCCTTGACCGCCCTCCTCCGCCCCACAGTGATCAGCTGTGACAGGCGGCCGTACGCGGCACGACTGGATGCAAGCAGCACGACCGTCGGACCTTCCTCCGGAACGATCTCAGCACCCACCAGAAGTTTCAGCCCCGACTGCTTCGCTGCGACATGCGCCCGCACGACGCCGGCGAGCGTGTTGCGGTCTGTCACAGCCAGCGCCGAGTATCCCAGTTCCACCGCCCGGGCAACCAGTTCATCCGCGTGGGACGCTCCCTCCAGGAAGGAATAACTGGTCCGACAGTGGAGTTCCGCACACCCCAAGCTTCCCGGAACCCCCGCCGTACATACAGCTGGCAGACGGCCCACGTGCGCTCGCAGTCGTGATGGCGGCTGCTCAGGCATCAGTCTCCTCCGATGTCTCAGTGACCGAACAGTGCGAGGGAATCAACGTTTCTGCCAGATCCCTGTCCGGGTCGTCCTCGCTTCCGCCTCGGCAGCTCGCAGGGATGGTTCCAGTTCCGCGGGCAGACCGAAATCCGGCAGCAGCCGTGCCGCCCCCTCCCGCAACAGCTCCCGATTGATCAGCTTCCCCCTGTCATCGTAAACCCACGCGAGCCTCCGTCCATAGCGATCGAAGGGCTCGGATCCGATCCTCAATTGCACAATCCGACCCTCAATGCGACGTCGCAGCCAGTTCCCGGATTCTTCGCCGTAGCGCTCGGCCAGCTGATTCCCGTGGCTCACTTCCGGAGCATCCACACCCAGCAGTCGCACGCGCGAGCCATCGGTGCACAGAAATGTGTCGCCGTCAAACACCTTCGCCACTGTTACGAATTCCACGGAGGCTGCACTCCGCTGACCGTGACGCTCGGCCAGCTGCAGTCGGACCGCGATCAGCAGGATCACCAGAACCGCCACCACGAACCCCGGTGTGGGCTGGCGAATTCGGCGCATGCTGAGATTCTCCGTATTCGCTGCACCGTTGTCCCGCAGGTCCCGGCAGAGCGTTCAGGCCAGTCGCTTCCGGGCGACTGTTCCTGTCCGTGACGTCTTCACATCATATCCGGCGGCCTCCATCTGCGCACGCAGCCCGTCGGCCGCCTGGAAATCCCGGCTGGCGCGGGCTTCATCCAGCCGCCGACACAACTGCAGAATCTCCACCTGTTCCGCAGATTCTCCGACGGAAGGCTGCTCCGCAGCGGTCAGAGGGGCAACAGCCAGCACCTCGTTGATCCGATTCAGGACCGCCAGCGAGACCGGCGGATCCGAGTGCGCCCCGGCAGCCCACGGCAGCACAGCGCCTAGTGCGCCGGCCACATTCAGGTCATCAGCCAGTGCGTCAGCAAACTCCCGCAGCACTGGATGCGTCAGGTCGACGGAATCCGTCCGGTTGCCGGCCGACGCCTCCAGGCGCTCACGCAGTTCCGTCAGCCGCGTCACGACACCCGCCGAATCCTGCAGTCCCTTTTTCGTAAAGTTCATGTTGGCCCGGTAGTGTGACTTGATCAGTTCCAGCCGCAGCACAGCCGGATGAACCTTCGTTCCAGTGGCGCGTCCTTCGAGGACGTCGCGCACCGTCCAGAAGTTGCCCCGACTCTTCGACATCTTCTCGCC
>SYLK01000741.1 GCA_005809115.1 Planctomyces sp.
GAATGGGGGTGGGGCGCTGGAAATCTGTGTCAGCACCGCCGAAGGCGTGTGCGACTTTATCAGCGCCATGGACACCCCGCGAATTCCCGAATGGAATACCTGGTACCATCTGATGAACTGCGGCTTTCCGCTCAAAGTCAGCGGCGAAACCGATTTCCCCTGCATGAGCAGCCGAAGAGTCGGCCAGGGTCGAGTCTACGTGCGACTGGGCAACGTCGATCGGGTCGACTTCACCGCCTGGTGCAACGCCCTGGCGCAGGGTCGATCGTATGTGTCGGACGGTTTTGCTCACGCCCTCGATTTCGCCGTGAATGGAAATCGTCCGGGTGAATCGGAACTGAAATTGCCGCACTCGGGCGTGGTGAAGATTTCTGCCACAGTCGCCTTCTCCCCCAGGACACCCGTCGGTGTCGCGTACGGTACGCAGTCAACGCCACTCGGTCGCCGGATGCTGGGAGACACCGTGAATCTGCATGCTCCAAGGTCGAGCGACTGGATCCAGGGCGGTGAGCGACTTGTGGAAATCGTCGTGAACGGCCAGCCGGTCGCAGGCCAGCCGGTCCCCGCGGACGGGAAATCTCATCGGCTCGAATTCGAAATTCCGATCGAGCAGAGCAGTTGGGTTGCCCTGCGTCATTTCCCGCAATTGCACACGAATCCGGTCACAGTCCTCGTCGGTGACCGTCCCCTGCGGGCCTCCCGATCGAGCGCAATCTGGTGCGGGGAAACGGTGAAGCAGCTGTGGGACGCCCGACATGAGCGTATTTCCGCAGCCGAACAGTCTGCCGCCCGAGCCGCCTACGACCGCGCACGGAAACGCTATCAACAGATCGCCGACGAATCGCCCGAAGGGACCTGAGTCCCGTTCAGAAAATCAGTTCTCAATTTCGTTAGAGGCTCTCACAAAACCTGGACAGGCACCCTTTGGAAGTCAAATTTCGAAGGATTTTTCGCAGAGACGCGGGAGCCAGTCCCGGTTTTGTGAGAGCCTCTAAGAACACGGGCTGCCATGACCACAACGGCTGCGTCGTCCTCCGTGGCCGCTCACTCGCGCCCTGGCAGCGACTCTGATTGTTTCGCGGGTCTGCAAACTCAGGCAGGCTGTCGCAGGATGCGGACGGCTTCAGCGGCCGCCGTCTCCGGCAGCAATGCGGTCGACGCAATGCCGGAGACCACCTTCGTGATGTTGTGATCGACTCGGTCCGGTACGCGCCAGACGCATCCGTCCGCCACCGTAATATAGATGGACAGCGTGTGATGCCCGCTGCCAGGACGTTCTCCAATGATATGCATTACGGCACGCCGACCAGCAAGTCCTCCAAACAGCTGTTCCCCGATGCGGTAACCGATCCGGACTCGCCCGGACTGCACCAGCAGAGGAGTCGGGGAAGTCCGGAATCCCGATCGATTCAGCTCTGATCGCAGTCGTGACAGCAGGACATCCAGGTGACCGACGGCCGTGACGGCCCGTGCATTCAGTCCATCCGAAATCACGATCTGAACGTCCGTGTCATCCGCCTGAGTCGCGCGGAGTCGCTGCACGATCGCCAGCGACTCATCGGACAGATGCTCGCCGGACATCGGGTGCAGGATATAATCTCGGCGATCTGCTGAACGACTGCGCAGTCGACGCGCTCCCGAAACGCGTCCGGCAAATTCCTCCGGGATTTCCTGCCAGATACATTCCCGAGCATCGGCGTAAATCTGGCGAATGCGCTTCCGGAGCGAGGGTTCCGGATCGTGCGGCCGCTCGCCATGCCCGACGGCCAGAAAGACGCCACGTCGATCTGTTTCCGCGATCTGCTGGCGGCCTTCACCCAGAATTTGTGCATCGGTGCGCTGGTCGGCTTTTCGGCGGCAGTACTGCAGATAAACCCACAGCGGATCTCCAAAGTGCCGAGTTGGCTGCCCGGCGGCGTCAATCACACCCAGCTCCCTGAAGAAGGACCACATCCGGTCGTTCACTCGGCAGCCGAATTTCTCGCGGAGTCGGACATGGTCCTGAAATCCCGTCGTCAGATAGCCCAGCATCGGGTCAATCTTTGTCGGTAAAGCCATCAGATACGCGGGGCTGGCCGGCATGATCTGATCAAGGCACCAGTCCAGATCGTCCAGTGAGACATCCATGTGGAGTGTGGAACAGACGTCGAGACCGATCGTCAGACCATGCAGCTTGCCCATCGCGATGTCTTCCAGACAGCAGCGGACCAGTTGTTCCCGCGTGCGAAAGACTTCAGGTCCGATAAAACCGGCGACGTCATTGACATGCACCCAGGGAGTCCCTGGTTTTCCCGCGGCCTCGAGCGCCTGCGCGACTCGCTGCGTCAGGAACCGAGCGAATCCGTATTTACGCGACTCATGCAGCACCATGTCCGTGGCCGTTGGTGAAATCCGCACCCTGGCCGGTTTCGAAGTACAGCGCAAATGGCCCGGTTCTTCCCGCGGCGTAGCGCTCCATTTTCTCCACGGAGATGTCAAACGTCTGGTTTGCCGCATCGTTCCCCGCGATGCTCTGAAACCACAACTGCGTCGCGCCGGGCTGCAGCCGTTCGACCTCGGCCTGCACATCAATGTGCGCCAGCACGCAGTGCGGCATCGCATCCGCAATTCCAAACGTAACCAGAATGTCCTGCAGCGTCTGCTCCACGGCCGCGACCGATGCCGGATCGCTCGATACGGGATTCGTACCCAGCAGGACATCGCCAACCGCAAACGCAAATCCGTTGAACACCTGCCATCGAATATCCTGAGCGTTGTCGGTGGGCGAGTTGGGCTGAATTCTTGCCCCCAGATATCCTCTCGCTCCGATCTGACTTCCCGGCAGTGCGTGGAAGAC
>SYLK01000742.1 GCA_005809115.1 Planctomyces sp.
GATCCGCCACTGCACGTCAGATCGGTCTGCTGCTGCTGGAAATCTCAAGGCTGAGCCGCGAGACCGGAGGTGCCGGCGTGCGTTTCGAAATTGCCGAAACACGCCTGCCGCGTCAGAAGTGGTTTTCCCGCGGAGCGTCCGGAGTGATTCTCGAAATCGACGGTTTCTGCTGTCTGCCACTGACCAGCTGCAACGAATACGGCGCCTTTGATGTTGACACGACGGAACACCTCGACAGCTGGACGATTTTCAAGACCCGGTTGCTGCGGTCGTCACTCAGAAACGCGGAACTGGAGCTGAGTTTTCGCGAAGCTCAGGTGGCCCCGCGTCACCTGGAATCTCGAACACTCGTCCTCGAAGCAAACGCATACGCCGTCGAAGCCGTGGAAAAATCCAGCGAACATCGGTACTCACGCCCCGCGTTCCGCGTCAGCCAGGGACTCGATGCCGTCCGGCGGCAGCTGGCCAGACTGGAAAACTGTGCCGACTGTCTCGTCGATGAGTGTGGGCTGAAAATAAACGTCAGCCTTCGCTGATCGCTCATCGTCCCAGAGCCATTCCCAGATACTCCTTCAGCAGTGCGCTGTTTGTCGCCAGCGCCACGCCGCTCGGTATCATCGCTTCAATCACCTGGGCCGATGTGGCGGAAACGTCCAGGGGGCCGGTCCGAAAGTCGGCCGGGAGCGGGACCGGGTGAAACCCATGTCGATCCGCCAGTGCCAGCGCTCGCGGCAGATGCCAGGCCGATGTCACGACGCCCACTCGCTGTTTCGAGTCCCGGAAACGTTCGCCAAGCAGCTGCATCTCTTCGGCCGTATTCCTTCCCCCCAGCATTTCGATCGCCCCGGCATCAACGCCCAATTGCTTCAGAACGGTCGCACTGATGGTTGCCGGATCAGTTCCGCTGGCATCCATCGACTCGATCCGCTGGCCAGTACAGACGAAAGAACGAGCAATTCCCTGATGATACAGCTGTGCGGCCAGGATCAGTAGATCGCCCGATGTGTTTCCCTGAAGCCGACCGTTCGCCGCAGAAGCTCCTCCACCACCCAGCACCACGACCACATCCAGCGGCGCTTCCCGCAGCGGATCCGTCTGCAGATATGGCTGTTCGATTGCCGCTGACAACTGTCCTGCCAGATACCCGTTGCCACCAATCGTCAGCAGCAGCCACGCGAGGAGCAGGCAGAACGAAGACTCGCGCTGTCGCGCTGCCACAGCATAAGATGCAGAGAAGAGCAGGAACAACCACAGTAACCCGGCTGGCAGGGCCAGCGCGGTGGCGATTTTTTCAGCTGCCATCTGCCCGAGACTGAGCCAGATCGACATCAATCCCACTGCGAACGTCACCGCGAACCGCACCAGAACAGGCAATAACACGCCGAAATTCATAGTCTGAGACCTGTCAGCATCTTGAGGCGATCGTCCGCCGTGTAATCGGCCTGCGCAGCCAGGAGCCGCTGCTGCAGCCGCCGCAGCATTCGTGCCCTGACCAGCATCCTCTGCACTCCTGGACAAATCCCCGCTGCCGACAGCGACACAGACGGCAGAATAACACAACCATCCAATTTTTCTCAGCACGATTTCGGACGAACAGAACCGGAAGTGCCGCTTCAGGCTGATTTCCAGCCCACTCCGGGCATGATTCCCATCCGCGAGGGCGATGATACAGGTTCGGGCAGCGTCTGACGGGATGTTCTCCGTGGCACCACTCCACTACACTGGCGTGAAGTCCGGCAGGTGCAGAAGTATCGCAGACCAGGAGATACCCCGACAGTTGATCCTGCCGTGCAGACATCAGGAAAGAATACTCCCATGACTGGCTCCGTCAACGAACGACCGGCAGGTGAGCGACTGCCGGGTGACGAGAGAACAGCCATCCGTTCCACGGAAATCGGGAATGCCGCCGAGCCGCGGAATCCGGTACAGAAACCGACTGACGTGCGGATGCGAGGCTTCCTCAGTCGTGCCACGGTCGAAGCCGCCGTCGCCTGGATCGACCGCAGTGTCAGCTCAGGTGCTCCCCGCGGCGTCGAAACGGTTCCGCTCCGGTCCGCCGCCGGCAGAATCCTGGCCGCGGACATGACGAGCGAGATCAATGTCCCGGGATTCGCCCGTTCGATGATGGACGGTTACGCGATTCGGAGCGAAGAAACATGGGGCGCCACGTCCTACAATCCAGTCCGACTGCAGATTGTCGGAGAAGCACTGCCAGGCCGACCGTTCCCGGGACACATGGCGCGCGGGCAGGCGGTGCGGATCATGACCGGAACACCCCTGCCGGATGGTGCCGATGCCGTGCTGCCTGTGGAGTTCACGGAGATTCGCGGAGACTTCCTTCTGGCTGCCGGTGAAGTGACCAGCGGAAAACACGTGGGCTGGATCGGTGAAGATATCCGGGCCGGGGAAACGATTCTGGCGGCAGGACGGACTCTGCGACCTCAGGATGTCGGACTGCTTTCCGCGGTCGGGATCAGCCAGCTGCCGGTCATTCGTCGGCCCAGGGTCAGGATTCTGGTGACTGGCAATGAGATCCTCCCGGCCGGGACCCCACCGAGGGAATATCAGATTGCTGACGCCAACGGACCAATGCTGGAGGCACTGGTGCATCGCGACGGCGGCGAAGTGATTTTCGCAGGTCTGATTGCTGATGACCCGAGCTGTCTGCTGAGCGCTCTGCAGCAGCCAGCGGAAATTGTGCTCGTATCCGGGGGTTCCAGTGTGGGGCAGGAGGACTATCTGCCACTGCTGGTGTCGCAGCACGGGGAACTGGCGTTCCATGGAATTGCGATGCGCCCCAGCAGTCCCGCGGGAATGGGGCGCATGCAGGACGCCCTGGTATTTTTGCTGCCCGGCAATCCCGTTTCCTGCCTGTGCGCTTACGATTTTTTTGCCGGACGTGCGATTCGGTCGCTCGGTGGCCGGTCAGCCGACTGGCCCTACCGTGCCACACGCGTCGTGCTCACACGAAAACTGGTGTCGATCGCCGGGCGCGTGGATTACGCCCGAGCTACTCTGACTGCCTCCGGGCAGGCCGAACCGCTGGCCATCAGCGGCGCTGCGGTGCTCAGCACCACAAC
>SYLK01000743.1 GCA_005809115.1 Planctomyces sp.
GGCCGGCTGGCGATCTCGGATGTGGTGGCTTTGGCGGAAATCCCCGAGCCTTTGCGCAAGGATTGGGAGCTTTACACGGGGTGTGTGGCGGGGGCTTCGACGGTGGAGGAGTTGACGGCCTGGCTGGCGGATGATCAGCGCGCTCGGCGCGATCGGCTGAAGGCCCGGCTGTCGGACCTGCACCGGCAGCACCAGGAATCCAGCGCCAGAGCGGGTCTGCGCATGTTTACGCTGACTCCCGGGACGCCCGGGGTGACCAGAATTCTGCTCCGCGGAGATCCGCTGAACCCGGGAGATGTGGTGGCACCCGGAGGCGTCCGTTCGATTGCCGGCAGCGGTGCCGATTTTGGACTGGCCCCGGATTCACCGGAAGGCGATCGCCGCCGGCGACTGAGCCGATGGATCGTGGAAGACTGCCGTGCACTCCTCACACGCGTGATTGTCAATCGCGTGTGGCATCATCACTTCGGAACCGGCATCGTCGACACGCCCAGCGACTTCGGATTCAATGGCGGACGTCCCAGTCATCCGGAATTGCTGGAATGGCTCGCGGCATGGTTTCGAGACGACGGATATCGTCTGAAAAATCTCCACCGCCTGATTGTCCTGTCGGCCACCTGGCGGCAGTCCGCCACCAGGTCGGTTCCCGCCGAAAGTGAATTCCGTTCGGGCGGTCCCGAACCCGCCGCGACGGACGCGGGCAACCGCCTGCTGTGGCGGATGTCGCCCGTGCGACTTGACGCGGAATCGCTCCGCGATGCGATGCTGGCGGTGGCGGGACGCCTGAATCCCACGATGTGCGGTCCCGGTTTCGTCGATGTCTCCATCCAGTTCAACAGCGGGACGACTTACTATGAGCCGCAGGACGTGGACGGGGATCCGTTCTTTCGCCGCACGATTTACCGATTCAGTCCCCGCGGCGGCCGCAGCACTCTGCTGGATACATTCGACTGCCCCGATCCGTCGTCCACAGCGCCGCGACGTTCCGTGACAACCACGCCGCTGCAGGCGCTGAGCCTGCAGAACAATGCCTTCGTTCTGCGGATGTCGGAATACTTCGCCCAGCGTGTGCGAGCTGATGTCGGTGAGGATCCGGCTGCCCAGGTTCAGCGGGCATGGCAGCTGGCACTGTGTCGTGCACCCGACGGTAACGAGCTGCTGCTGTCGGAACAGCTCGTCCGGCAGCACGGACTGGCGGCACTCTGTCGCGGATTGTTCAATGTCACCGAATTCGTCATACTTGATTAGCGGCGGCCGCTTCGCGGCACCCTGCTCAGGAAGCGATCATGAGTACTCCGCTACGTCCTGCTGTTCGTGGTCGTACCGCAGACCCGCCGCACGCCGGATCCGTCGACAGTGCGATCCGGTTCATCTCGCGCCGGGATCTGTTTGACTGGGGCCTCAACGGCCTGGGGGCCACAGCGCTGCTGAGTCTGCTGCAGCGGGATCTGCCGGGGGCGAGCAGCGAGCCTTCCGCCGCATCACGGTTCGCCCCGAAAGCCCGACGCGCCATCCAGATCTGCCTGGTCGGTGGACTCAGTCACCTGGATTCTCTGGATTTCAAACCGGAACTGGAGAGACTGCACGGCACATCACTCCAGACGCAGGAACAGCCGGATATTTTTTTTGGTCAGGTGGGACGACTGAAGAAGTCGGATTTTCGATTTCGGCCCAGGGGTGAAAGCGGTCTGATGCTGTCGGACCTGTTTCCCCGCATCGCCGGCATGAGCGACTACCTGACCGTGCTGAATTCCATGGAGTCCCGATCGGCCAACCATACTCCGGGACTGTTCCTGGCTAACAGCGGATTCGAGTCCAACGGGTACCCGTCAATGGGGAGCTGGCTGTCATTCGGGCTGGGCTGCGAGACGGAATCTCTGCCAGCCTACGTCGTGCTCAACGATGAACGCGGGGCTCCGAATACCGGGACGGCCACATGGTCCAGTGCCTTTCTGCCATCGTCCACGCAGGGAGTCGCTCTGGCAGGAGGTGCCCAGCCGGTGCCGGATCTGTTTCCGGCCCGCCCCGTCGATCCGGCGGCAGACAGCGCCACCCGGCAGTTTATCAGCGCCGTGAACCGGCACCGGAAAGATCTGCTGCAGTCGGCTGGTCCGGCGGCCGATCCTCTGATCGAGTCCCGCCTGCGGAGCTACGCCCTGGCTGCGAAAATGCAGGCGTCCATTCCGGAAGCCGCTTCGCTGGCCAGCGAGACCCGCAGCACTCAGGCGATGTACGGGCTGCACGACACCCGCACCGCCGACATGGCACGTCGCTGCCTGCTGGGCCGACGGCTGCTGGAGAGAGGCGTGCGATTCGTCCAGCTGTTCTCCGGGGGACCAATTGCCGGCAGCCCCCGCGCCAGCTGGGATGCCCATGAAAACGTGCGAGAAAACCATGCACTCGAAGCCGGCCGCATCGACAGGCCCGTCGCCGCACTCCTGCAGGATCTCCATCTGCGGGGCCTGCTGCATGATACCCTGGTGCTTTTCACAACCGAGTTTGGACGAACCCCGTTCGCACAGTCTGCCGCCGATCAGGTGGGCCTGGGAAGGGACCACAATCGCCTCGGCTTCAGCTGCTGGATGGCCGGTGCCGGACTGCGGCCCGGAATCGCCTTTGGCAGCACCGATGAAGTTGGCTATAAAGCCGTCGAACGTCCGATTCCCTGGCACGACTTTCATGCCACCGTGCTGCACCTGTTTGGCATCGACCACGAACGCCTGACCTGGTACCACAATGGCATTCAGCGGAGACTGACCAACGTCCATGGCGAAGTCGTCCGTGAAGTGCTCAGCTGACGTTCACAATCCGCGGACGAACATTCAGAGAACTCACACGGAGCACCACGGAACCTGATGTCTCATAATTCTCCATGCGCCGCCCTGCTGCTCATCATGGCAGCAGTGTCCGACGTCTGCAGCGCGGCGGATCTCGCCCTCATCCCCGAAAACCTCGTGGCCATCGCCCCTCCCGTGCCCCCCGCAGCCGGAATCGCCGCACCGCAGAATTCCAGCCTCCGCCGACTGATCACAACCGCCGGTCACCACTTCGCCGTGTCGTCCGGAAAACCCGCTTCACCCGCGCCGACACTGTTCATCATTGCCAACAGCATCGACGCCATGAGCAGCGATCCGACACAGTTCTACACCGTGACCGGACGTGATCTCGCCCACCACGGGTGGATTGCGGTCGTTCTCGACCCGCCCTGCGAAGGTTCGCTGCAACAGGAAGGCGCACCACCCGGGCTCCAGGGCTGGGCTCAGCATGTGAAACGGGGTGACAATTTCATCGAATCGTACGTCGCCGGCTGCCGTGATGTCCTCAGACACCTGATAGCGGAGGGTTACACGGATCCCGAGCGTGTGGCCGTCTCGGGAACCTCCCGCGGCGGATTCTGCGCGCTGCACTTCGCCGCTCAGGAGCCCCTGATTCGGGTCGTCACCTGCGTTGCACCGGTAACGAATCCACTGGCGCTCGCCGAGTTTTCCGGAGTGACGGAGGAGCAGGCCAGCCTGATCAGTCTGGACCGGTGCGTTGATAAACTCGCGGGCCGAACGGTCTGGCTGAGTATCGGCAATGAAGACAGTCGCGTCAGCACGGACGACTGCATCCGGCTCTCGCGCAAGCTGGTGGCCGCAGGCCGCAGGCTGCGCCCGGAAATGCGCGTCATCCCCGTCGAACTGACCGTCGGTGTGGCCGAGGGCCATCGGGCCATGGACGATGCTTATCAGCGGGAATCAGAATTCCTGCGGAAACAGATCCCGAAAAGATAGCCAGCCCCGGCAGTCCGGGATGCTCTGCTCCTGTTTGCGATTCCGAAGAGGACAGAGGCAAAGCCGCCACCGTGACATTTGCCAGTCTTGTTCGCGACGTTCCTCCGGAATCCGGGCTGGAGCGAGGGCCGGGGTTGCCGACGGTTCCTGATCTTTTGTCTGGCGTCAGGTTTCAACAGACTGCGAGCCACCTGCATGTCGACAGAGAAAACGGAAGCGATTGTGATTCGGCAGGCGGATTTCAGCGAATCCAGCCGGGTGGTCACGTTCTTCAGCAGAGAATTCGGAAAGTTCGCGACGCTGGCCAAAGGTGCCAGGCGTTTGAAAGGTCCGTTCGATGCTGCTCTTGACCTCCTGTCGCGGTGTCGCATAGTCTTTATCCGGAAGTCATCCGGGGCACTGGGGATTCTTACCGAAGCCAGCCTGGTGACGCGTTTTCGTCCGGATTCAGCGGACCTTGTGCGGATTTACGGCGGGTACTATGTCGCCGAACTGCTGCACGACCTGACTGAGGACTTTGATGCTGCGCCGCGACTGTTTGATCTGGCTGTGGAAACTTTGGATGCCTTGTGCTCGTCCCAGCCCCATCCTCCGTCCGTTCTTGTAATTTTTGAGATCTCGCTGCTGCGTGAAATCGGACTGTTGCCGGAGCTGTCGGAATGCTCCGCGTGCGGAGAACCAGCATTAGTCGGGAGCGATTCCAGCAGTGGCTCCCGGAGTTTCTGGATCACTCGCAGCGGTCTGCTGTGTGGTGCGTGTCGCCGGGAAGAGTATTCCGGCACAGCCGTCTCTGCCGGCACAGTGGAAATCCTGAAGAAACTGTCAACAGCCGATCATTCCGTAATCAGTCGTCTGGTGCTGAGCGCAGTGCAGACATCGGAATGCCATCGTTTCGCCGCTTCGGCCATCATCGGATTGACGGGCCGGAAACCGTCGACGCTTCGATACCTGGAGTTCTGACAGCCCCTGCGTTGGATTCATGACACCATTCCGAATTTCAAGCTGCCGAAAACCCGTGGTCGGCCGTTCGCAGACGGTCCTGCGGCAACGGCTGAAGACCAGCGGCCGACCTGCGCATGGCCGGGATCCAGCCACGTCTCTGCTGCCCTCAGCCGGATTGCTGATGTGCGCCGTACTGGTCTGTGGCTGCCAGAGCCTCTCATCTGACGGCGAGTCGGGCATGTTCAGTGCGTCCCGGCTGCTGGATATCAGTCGTATCCGAGGTCCGCTCGAACGGACCTTTCCCGGCGAAGAATCTCCGCTCGAACTGGGGAAAAAGTATTCGCCGGAAGCAAAGCGGCAGGTCGACCTGGCACAGGCGCGATTTGACAGCGGGGATTACAAGGCAGCCGCGAAAATGTTCAGGTCAGCGGCTAAGAAGTACAAGGACTCCTCCATCGGGGAAGAAGCTCAGTACCGGCTGGGCGAGAGCTGGTACTCGCTGGGTGAATACCCCAAAGCTCAGGATGCCTTCGATCAGCTGTTCGCCGACTATCCCTCGACACGCTATGTGGAACCAGCCACGCGACGACTGTTTGCCATCGCCCGGCACTGGCTGGAAATTGCCGAACCGGTCGCGAAAACGGAAATTCGCCAGGTGAGCGGTGAACCGGCCGAGGAAGAACCGGCCGAGGAAGAACCGGGAGACAAACCAGCCGGCACACGGGATCCGACCATTCGGCTGCGGATTCTGCCCAATTTCCATGATTCATCGCGACCCGTCTTTGACACGCAGGGTCGTGCACTCCAGTCACTCAAGACGATCTGGCTCAACGACCCCACCGGACCGCTGGCGGATGATGCTCTGATGCTGACTGCCACCTACTACCAGCGCCGTGAAAACTTCGTGGAAGCAGATCGGTACTTCAAGATTCTCCGCGAGGAGTATCCCAACAGTCCCCATTTCGAAAAAGCCTTTGTGCTTGGCAGTCATGTCAAACTGATGTCCTATCAGGGCGCGTACTACGAAGGCCGCGATCTCGAAACCGCACAGAAACTGAAGGAACAGTCACTCCACCTGTTCCCCAACTCGCCCGATCGTCAGCAGGTTCGGCAGGATCTGCAGCGAGTCTACCTGCTGCAGGCAGAGCGGGCCTGGAGCAGCGTGGAGTATTATCAGAAGAAGGGACGCCCCCGCGCAATCGCGATCGCCTGCATGACAGTCATGCGCGAGTTCCCCGACACAAAGTTCGCCGGTGACGCCCGCAGGATCCTGCAGACAATCGACCGGACTGAACTGCGCGGACTGCCCGAAGTTGACGATTTCCTCAATTCTCTCCCCGCCTCCGAACCGGAGACAGAGAAACCTGCCGAACCCGTTTCGCCGCCCCGTCGTGTCAAGTCAGTCAGCGACAGTCGCGCCGAACCCGGACCATCTGACCCGCGGCAGCTCTGAAATGCTGATGAGGAGCGGGACATGCAGCCTCTGAATCCACCCTCGGCCCGGCACCCAGCCTCCCACCGTCTGATTTTCAGCCGGGGACTGCTGACCGCCATGCTGCTGTCCGGCGGCCTGACTGGCTGTGGCTATACAATCGGCTCGACCCAGGTCGAGGGAGTGCATACGGTCCATGTCCCGGTCTTCAAATCGGAATCCTTCCGCCGAAACCTCGACTACCTCCTGACGGAAGCCGTGCAGAAGGAAATCAAATCGCGCACGCCGTATCGCCTGGCCGATGCCGCCACCGCGGACACGATTCTGCAGGGAAAGATCGTGGAGATTCGCAAGACTCCGCTGAGTGAAACGCGGTTCGATGATCCCCGGGAACTGCAGCTGCTGGTCGGTGCCGAGGTCACATGGATCGATCGCCGCAACGGCCAGATCCTGCAGCAGCACGTGTTTCCTCTCGGCCCGGAAATGGCGCAGCATGCGTCCCAGGTGGCGTTTGCTCCGGAAGCCGGTCATTCACTTGCCACGGCACAGCAGGAATCCGCGCGCCGCCTCGCCGCTCAGATCGTCGACCTGATGGACGCCCCGTGGTAACGACGCCGGAAACTCCTGTCAAGTTGAACCAGAGACCCCGGGGCCGGCTCTCCCCGCGGAGCGTCGCGGAACCCGAGCGGCATTGCCCGGCGGCATTGTGAGCTGACAGCGTCTCGCGGATACTGGAGACGGCAGATTTTTCCGTTGGGCTGGTCCTGAGGCGATGGGGCGCATGTTTCTGGGTGTCGAAATTGGTGGTACCAAGCTCCAGCTCGGAGTCGGTGCCGGTGACGGGTCGACTCTGGTGGCACTGGAGCGGCGAGACATCGATCCCGCGGCCGGAGCGGCGGGTATCCGTGGCCAGATCCTGCATGTCGGCCGAGAGCTGATTGCCGCGTATCCCGTCGAACGAATCGGCATTGGCTTCGGGGGACCGGTGTTCGGCGACCGCGGCCTGGTACAGACCAGTCACCAGATCACCGGCTGGACCGGGTTTCCGCTGACGGACTGGTGCGCCTCACAACTCGGCCGCCCCGCCCGCCTGGGAAACGATTGTGACTGCGCGGCGCTGGCCGAATCCTGCTTCGGTGCGGGGCGAGGAACCAGCAGCCTGTTCTATGTGACCGTGGGTACGGGCATCGGAGGCGGCCTGATCCTGCGGGGCAGAATTCATGGCACTGACCGGCCGGCCGCGGCCGAGATCGGCCACCTGCGTCCAGGAACCGGCAACGGGCCGGACGTCGAGGCCCTCGCGGCCGGTCCGGCGATCGCGGCATCGCTCAGGCATCTGGCAGAAGGCCTCCGCGCACCCGACACAAACGAACCGGCACTGGCTGATCTGCTGTCACGCTGCGGCACTCAGCCGGAAACCTGGACCACCCGGGGCATTGCCGCCGCTGCCGCGGCAGGAAATCCCCTGGCACGGAGAGTCTATGCCGAGGCAGCTGGAATCCTGGGCTGGGCCATTGCACAGGTTATCAGCCTGCTGGCCCCGGAAATCGTCGTCATCGGGGGTGGCGTGTCGCTGGCGGGAGAGGAACTCTTTTTTCAGCCTGTCCGGTCCGCCGTCGATCGACACGTATTCCAGCAGTTGCGGGGCACCACGCGAATTGTCCCGGCGTCGCTTGGTGAGGAAGTTGTGGTCCACGGCGCACTGGCGCTGGCTGCGGAGTCCTGCCAGTAGACCATCGCCATCCTGCTCCGCAGGAGTCCCTCGTTCTGGTATCAGCGGTGCGATGTCCGGGGAGATCCTGTTCGCCCCGCGTCACGACTGCCATCAGATCGACGTCCTCTCTGCTCGCCAGCACCCAGCGACTCATTACCGCCTGCCGCCCCCGCCAGCGCGACGGAAGCGAAACCTGGGCGGCCACTGGTGCTCTGTCACACCTCAATTGGCGGGTACACGGATTTCCGTTTTGATCGGCGATGTTCCGCCAACGGCCATGCTTCGGTGTGCAGCAGAACTAAGAACCCCTAACAAAACCTCCGTGGCCGCGTTGGTTCGAGAGTGGTCGAGATGCCAGGAAGAGTGACGAGGCGACAAATGTCGTCGAGGAGCGATGACGCCGCAGATCGGCCGCTCTCGAAGCAACCCTGCGGGACGTTTGTGGTGACGTCTCAGGCCGCGTCGCTCGTCGGCGACGGGATGTCCCGTCTTCTCCTCGCTCCTTGCCTGAAACGTCACCACAAACGTCGCGGCTCACGCAGGTTTTGTTAGGGGTTCTAAGAACCCCTGACAAAACCGGGACGGGCTCCCGCTGTTCGGTAAAACAGGCACTGAATCCTGATGGGGCACAAAGGCGTCAGGGCACAAGGGTGTCAGGCAGGGCACAAGGGGGCCAGGAACTGTTTCCTGGCAAGCGAGAGGGATTTGGTTACCGTTGAGGGATGGGATGATCAGGACGATCAGCTCGGGGCGGTTGGATTGATCATTTGCTGAACCGCGCAGACGCGCGGATGCCGATTTTTCCGCAGGATGAAGACTTCATCACGTTCGAGACAGTGCTTGAGGAAGCAGTGGCCCGCACGGGGACTCGTCTGCTCTCGTATTGTCGGTCGGGAAATCACTGGCACCTGGTGGTGTGGCCTGAGGAATGGGACTCGGGATCGGCCGCGGAAAGGAACTGCTGTCCGGGTGGCCGCTTCGACGCAGTTCCGACTGGCGGGAGCATGGGAATTCACCTCAGACAGACGCTGACGTCGCGGCCATCCGCCGCACTGTCAATCGAGGCTCGCCGTCTGGGGATGAAACATGGGCCACTACAGCGACCCCGGCGTTGACCTCGCCACCCGCCCACAAGGAAGACCAAAACTCAACAGAAACGGTTCCCGACACCTTTGTGCTGACGATCGGTTTTGACTGACGACGTGATCCGCCCGATTCCAGTTGAGCGTCGAAACGTGTCCTGTCGCGCGGAATCTGCGCCCGCTGCGAAGCCCCAACTGCGTTGACTGTACTCACCGCAGCCGAACAGCTGTTTCCCGCACGCAACCATAGTCATCAGGGACCGGTCAGGCGGCGATTCGCTGCACAGGAATCCTCGTTCCGCGGATTCTCTGACCGGTCCTGAAGGAAGCAACACGATGAAATTGATGAACCGCAGAAAGTACAACGCACAGGTCGCAATTGAGCCGCTGGATCGCCGAGTCATGCTGACGGGAAACGTCATGGTATCACTCAGCGCCGGAGAACTGACTGTCCGGGGCGACAACCTGGAAAATCAGATTGGAATCTCGCAACCGACGCCGGGGACAATTCGTGTTCAGGGCCTTGACGGAACAAAGGTCAACGGCAGGCAGTCGGTTGATATCACCGGCCGAACCAGCGACCTCTCCATTCTGATGCAGCAGGGTGGCGAGGACCAGGTGACCGTGAATGGTCCACTCAAGCTGAACGGTGACGTGAGAGCGA
>SYLK01000744.1 GCA_005809115.1 Planctomyces sp.
GGCGATAGCTGCTGATGTGCCGCGCCATCAGATCCGTGATCACTTCCTCGTGCGTCGGACCGAGGGCAAACTGCAGCCGACGATCACCGCGGCGAGCCTCAAAGCTGAACAGCACGTTTCCGAATGCTTCCCGCCGGCCGGTCCGCTCAAAGATCTCGATCGGCTGCAGTGCCGGCATGAACAGTTCAATCGCCCCGGCGCGGTCCATTTCCTCCCGAATTATCTCAGAAACCTTGCGGACCACTCGATAACCCAGCGGCAGCCAGGTATACGCGCCCGCCATCAGCTGCCGGATCAGCCCGGCACGCAGCATCAGCTGATGGCTGGGTACTTCGGCTTCGGAAGGAACCTCCTTCATCGTGGGAATGAAAGTCTGAGACCAGCGCATGGGAATCCTTCAGGAATGACGGCAGGGCGACAAGCGGCCCCGCCGACGCTCTGACACTCAGGGCAGGCGACGGCAGGAGCCGGGATTCTAACAAAGCCGCACATTCCGCAAACCTCAGTCTTCTCCGTTCCGTGACCGAACAGGCGCCCGCGGTTGTTGAATCGTCGCCCGCGTCATAACATCCATGCCCCGGCAGAAGGTCCGGAATGACCGAAAACCCGTGCCACGGCCGAAAGACCAGAAATGCCGCATATTTTTGTGAAAGAACTAAAAGACGGTGACTCCGTCAACGATGTCTTCCTGCTCGCCGACAAACAGCTCCGCGCAAATCGGAACGCCAATCTCTATCTGCTGGCCTCCCTCAGAGACAAGACCGGCGTCATCAGCGGCCTGATGTGGAATGTTGTCGAGGAATCCGTGCAGCACCTGGCCGTGGGAGATCTCGTACGAGTCCGCGGGAAAGTTCAGGTCTATCAGGGCGGGCTGCAGATGATCGTGGCGCAGATCGATGCCGCCCCGCCAGCGTCGTATCAGCCCGAGGATTTCCAGCTGCAGCCTCAGACAAATGCCGGTCCGCTGCTGGACCGACTCAAAGTTCTCATGAAATCCCTGCGGGACCCGCAGCTGCTGGCACTGGCCGACTGCTTTATGGAAGACGAGGAACTGCTGGATCTCCTCTGCGGTGCACCCGCCGGTGTGAAAGCACACCATGCTTACCATGGCGGACTCGTCGAACACGTCGTCTCCATGGCCGAAGTCGCGGATCGCATCTGCGGCCTCTACCAGTCGCTCAATCGAGACCTGCTGCTGCTCGGTGTGCTGCTCCATGATCTCGGAAAAGTCCGCGAACTTTCCTGGAACCCTGTACTTGCATACACTGATGAAGGTCAGTTGCTGGGTCATATGAATATCGCGATTGAGATATTGAATGAAAAACTGGTTGCTGTGCGCAGCCGACTGGACGGACAATCAGTGTCAGGAGAGCATGTGCTGCGGCTGAAGCACATGATTCTCAGCCATCACGGGACGCTTGAGTTCGGCAGTGCTCGTGTGCCGATGACACCGGAGGCCGTGGCACTGCATCAGATTGACAATCTGGATGCGAAGCTGCATGAGGTCACACGAGCGATTGCCGATGACCTGAACAGCAGTTCGGCGTGGACACCCTATAGTCCGCGAATAGAGCGGCGGCTTTTCAAAGGTTTGCCGGGTTCTCGGGAGAACGTCTGAATCCGCTTTTCGGAGCACCATTTTCGGAATTCTCAATTGACATTCCCGTCATTTTCGCCGTAGAAGTGCAGGGTTGGGTTCTGTTGGTCTGCGTGATTCGGCGGCGTGAGGAACCAAAGCGAGCTACGGCCGAGGAAGGGGCACAGATGACGGTCAGCAGTCAGATGGCGGCCTGGGCAATGGTTGTCGGGATGTGGGCGACAGCGATTCTGCAGCAGCAGATCGCGGGACAAACCACGCAGCCGCTGCCCGAGGGTCAGCGAACCCAGCAGTCGCTGCGCGACGACCAGTTGTCTGTCAGCGGTCGGTACGCAAGGTTCGAACGTATGTTGTCCCAGATGGCCGACATCCTGGGGCGCGACGACCCTGAACGAGCTGACTTACTGCGCCGTGCGATCAGCAAGGGCCGGGAAGAGCGAATCAATGATCGCATCGACATCATTGTCAGCCTGATGGAATCCGGACAGCTGGGAGCGGCTGTGGAAGAACAGCAGGGTGTTTCTGGCGGACTGCTGGTTCTGCTGAAACTGCTGCAGACAGAAGATCGCCGCAGCAGCATCGAACAGGAGCGTGAGCGGCTCAATAACCTCGTGAAGGATCTGCGCAATCTGATCGGACTGCAGCGATCGGCGCGGTCGGCGACTCAGAATTCCCCGATCCCGTCAGGCGCTGCGCCTCAGCAGCAGAAAGCCGCAGATAATGCCGAATCACTTCTTCGGGAAGTGGAACAGCATGATGCCTCACCCGACACCCAGGATGCGTCCGACCGTGATGACGCGCAGAATCTCGATAGCGGGCCGAATTCGGCTGACTCTGCCGACCCCGGGGATGAAAGCCAGCCAGGGAATGGCGCAAAACCGGAAGACGCGACACAGCCGAAGGACGGAACACAGCCGAAGGACGGAACACAGCCGAAGGACGGAACACAGCCGAAGGACGGAACACAGCCAAAGGACGGAACACAGCCAAAGGACGGAACACAGCCAAAGGACGGAACACAGCCAAAGGACGGAACACAGCCGAAGAACGGAAAAAAGCCGGAAGACACAGCGGATTCCGATGACGCCGGGGATTCTGAGTCGGGCCGCAAGCCGACGAGCGAAAGCGATCCCCAGGATGATCAGAAGTCGGGAGAATCCGGAAAGCCGGCCGAGTCAGAATCCGAGTCAGATTCCCAGTCGGGCCAGAAACCGTCTCAGGACGGTCGTTCTCCTCAGCCGCCCAGCGGAGCAGACCAGAGCGATCAGAAGCAGGATCCGCAGGCGAAAACTCCCGGACGTCAGCAGCTGGAAAAAGCACGCGCCATGATGCTGGAGGCGCTGGAGCGACTGCAGCAGCAGCAGAAACAGCCTGCGCTCGAAAAGCAGGATACGGCGTTGTCCGAACTGCAGGAAGCCGTCGCGAAACTCGAAGAACTGTTACGCCAGCTGCGTGAAGAAGAAAAAGAGATGCTGCTCGCAGCGCTGGAGGCCCGTTTCCAGCGGATGCTGACTCTGCAGACACAGATTTACGAAGGCACAGCGGGACTGGCCGCGACGCCGCGGGAAAACTGGCTGGACCAGTATTACGACCGCTGTCGCGAGCTGTCACAGCAACAGGGGGACGTGGCGCAGGAATGTTCCCAGACAGCGAATCTGCTCCGCGAAGATGGAACATCGGTCACCATTCTGCTGGCTGTGGAGGACATTGAAACCGACATGAACTCAGTGGCGGGACATCTTCGGGAATCCCGCGTCGGAGAAATGACCCAATCGCTGGAAACCGATATCATTGAGTCGCTGAAGGAGCTGATCGCGACAGCCCAGAAGGAAATGCAGGACATGAAGTCCGAAGAACATCAGGAGCAGCAGCAGAGCGACCAGCAGAAGAAACCGGACCTGGTCGACCTGATGGCTGAGATCAAGGTGCTGAAATCTCTGCAGCTGCGAGTCAATCGCAGGACGCAGCAGCTGGATGGTCTGCTGCGGGCAGTCCCGGACGAAGAGCGCGGTGCTGTCGTTCAGCAGCTTGGGCAACTGGCGGCTCGGCAGACGCGGCTGGTTGAATCGGCCAGGGAGCTGGCTGCGGCACTCGCCCGACAGACGAACTGAACCGGCACCGTGGATCGTCCCGTGACGATCAGACTTCGATGCTGGCACGAACGTCAGCCAGACATGCGTGTGCGGCATCGTGCGGGTTGCAGGTTTTGGTTTTCTCAGGGGAAGGGCAGGGAGCTGATGTGGCAGTTTCTATGGTGCGCGATCGTGGCCGCACTGATGATTGCGATCCCGCTGCAGGCTGACCAGGTCGGCACGCCGGAGGCATCGCAGGATCTCGGGCTGCGAACCGGCGACGGCACAATCGCCTTTACCCGGATGCCGGCCGACGCCGTGCAGTCCGCCATTCTGCAGTGGCTGGCCGGGATCGGCGCAGACGGTCCGACGGCCGAAGCGGTGACCACCCTGTGGGCCGATCAGTCGCTGATCGGGCAGTCGGCGGGTGAGGATCTGCTGGATCGGGTGGTGGAATCGTTTGCTGCCGCCGACCCGGCAGCAC
>SYLK01000745.1 GCA_005809115.1 Planctomyces sp.
AATTCCTGCCATTCGTTTGCAAGCACCACCAGAAACTGGCGGCTGATCGGCTGCGGGTCTGTGTTCCCGGAATGCTCGTTCCCGGAATGCTCGTTCCCGGAACGCTCGCCGTCGGTTTGCGGTGATGCTGCGCGCTGGCGAAAACGGAGGGGTCGCATGACGCAACCCGAAGGTCAAGACGACAGTGCCTGCCTCGCGCAGGCCGCTCATCCCGGCGCAACAGATGCGACAGGAATTCCCGACGCGTCATTCATCGCGGAGGTCGTTCGCGCTGAAGTGGGCGAACAGAATTTTCAGCACTGGTTCTGCCGCAGAACCCGGCTGGCTGTCAGCGGGGATCAGCTGCTCATTCAGGTGCCCAATCCCTTCATCCTGAACTGGCTGCTCAAACGCTTCCGTTCCCATCTGACGCGCGCTGCCCACCTCCTGCTGGGGCCATCGGCTTCCTGCCACTTTGAGGTGGAATGCTCGCTGCTCGACTCGCCGACCGGCAGGTCCGCAGCAGATGAACGGAAGGGTGACCCGCCCCCGGATCGGCGCTCGCCAGACGCCGGGAAATCCGCTGCGGCAGCGCCAGGTGAAGCGGTCGGAACGGCGGTGCCGCTGAACGGCAGTCGTCGTCGCTTTCGCACGTTCGATTCGTTTGTCAGCGGTGATTGCAACAGTCTGGCCGTGATGGCTGCCCGGCAGATTGCGGGTGACCCGGGAAAACGGTTCAACCCGCTCTACGTTCATGGCGGTACCGGCACGGGCAAAACTCATCTGCTGGAAGCTGTCTATTCCGACGTTCGTCGCCGCAGACCTCAGGCGAACGTGATGTACCTCAGCAGTGAATCCTTCACCAACTACTTCATGTCGGCTCTGAACGCCCGCACCGTGCCATCCTTCCGACAGCGGTTTCGAAATGTCGATGTCCTCCTGATCGACAATATTGAGTTCCTGGACAACAAACGCGCGACGCAGGAAGAGTTCCTCCATACCGTCGTTCAGGTGGTGGAGCACGGCGGTCATGTCGTCGTCTCGTCTGACCGCCATCCTCGCTTACTCACCCGACATCGTGAGGAACTGACGACCCGCTTCATGAGCGGACTGGTGTGCCGCATCGAATCCCCGGATGCATCCACCTGCGCGCAGCTCGTACGCAGCCTTGCCGGCGGACTTTCCGCCACGTTCACCGATGATGCACTGGACTATATCGCACGCCGCTGCCGCGGCAGCGTGCGAGAAATCCAGGGAGCCCTGAACAGCCTCGATGGTCAATACGCGCTCTGCGCCCGAAAAATTACCCTCGCCGTGGCGCGTGAAGTTCTGGGGGATCTGGCACAGGAATGCCGCCGACTCGTTCGCATCAGTGATGTCGAGAAAGTCGTCTGTGAAGCCTTCGGTGTTACCGCAACCGACCTGAGGTCCACCAGTCGACGCAAGGCTCTCAGTTTCCCAAGATCCGTTGCGCTATTTCTGTCGCGACGCCATACAAAGTCCGCATACCGTGAGATCGGTCAGTACTTCGGAGGACGGGATCACAGCACTGTCGTTGCTGCTGAACGCCGCGTGGCAGCCTGGATCGACTCCGGTGAAGCCATCGTCCTGCCCACGTCCTGCAGTGGAAAAACGATTGCGGAAGTTGTCGATGAACTCGAGAAACGCCTGATGGCGCTCGCATCCTGATATGGTGACTGCGTGCGACGCCGAATCGCCGCATCACGCAGTTCAGCGGAAGCGGGGATCTCCCGGATTCGCTGCGGATCCGACTGAACCCGTCGCACACGTGTGGCGACTCATCTGCTCCAGTGTCCTCTGATACTGGCTTTCCAGTGCGCGGAGCTGCCTTTCGTATTCAGCCAGATTGTCTGCTGGTGGACGGCCGCCGGGCGCAGGCTGCGGAGACGCCATCGGAATCATTCCCGCAGGTGACTGCAGCGACACCTGACTCGGCACCGCTGGTGCCAGTGTCGATCCTGTCGGCCCATACGATGCCGGTGTTTCGGTAAACGCCGCGGTCGGTGTCGGACTCGGAGAATATCCGGACAGAGTGGTCTGGGACGGAGGAGTGAGACCAGGGAGCGGCTGCCGCGCCGATCCATCAGTTTCAGCCGGAGCGTACTGAGTCCCCTGCCCGACCGGAAACAGAGCCCCGGGGCCAGCATTCAGTCCCGCCAGGTGCATCGCCACAGTGCCGGCTGCCGGACCAGCCGCAGCGGCGGCTGGTGCCTGATACAGTCCGAGGGCTCGTACCGGGCCCGGCTGTCCCGCCGGCAACAGCTGCGATGCGGGTGGCGAGTTGTGTGATCCGGCGAACGTGTTGACCGGCCGGCGATCCTGAGCGGGAGGCGCCGGTGAAAAGAGAGCAGCGGCGTCCGGCTGCCGTGAAACTGGAGGCGGCGCCGCACGTCCCGGCGACGGTTCGAATGCAGCCAGTGGAGGCAGCATCGAGTGGTCGGCAGAACTGATGACCTGGGAATTCTGAGTGGGGCCGGTGGGACCAGTGGCGGCATTTGTCCCGGCCGCGGGCCGGATCTGCACTTCCGTCGGTGTTGAAGGCGGATTCCATCTCGGCGCGGTGCCTTGCTGCTGTGCCAGCGGCCGCGACGGCGCTGTCGACTCCGGCACCAGCCCGGGCGCCCGCGATTCCACGAGAGGTTGAGGATCTGTCATCCGTGGCGAATCCGTTGCCGGAGAAGGCCGCAGTTTTTGCAGTCGCTCGTCTTCAGCGGCCTGACGCTCCTGTGCCGCCAGCCGCCGGATTTCCTCAAACGTTGCGTCCGGGCGGAACTGAGTCGGCGTGTTCGGCTGGGCTGCCGGTTCGGAGGACGAGAGACTCAGCTGCTGTTCTATTCTCGCCACGTGCTGCAGGGCCGCGGCGGCCGGGTAAATGCTGCGCAGCCGTGCCTCAGCTCCGGCTCGGTCACCTTGGCGCAATGCCATGGTTGCCAGGTTCTCGTGTGCTTTTTCGTGCTGCGGGCTGACTTCGACCGCCTGATTCAGGTAGCGGGAAGCCTCGTGCAGATTGCCCTGCAGCAGATAAGAATATCCCAGGTCATTCAGCAGACCAGCGTCGCGTGGCCGGGACTTCAACGCCAGCTTGTAGTGGTATTCGGATTCCGGCCACTGCTGTTTCAGATCAGCCACCATGGCCAGTCCATGATGCGCGCCTGGATGATCCGGCACGGCACGCAGCACCTCCAGAAACGACTGCCTGGCCGCGTCCAGGCGCTGTTCGCGAATCGCCTGAATGCCATCGGCCATCAGACCGTCAAGACGCTGCGAGGCCACTGCCGGTGGCTGCCCTGCACCAAACGCCGGCGGACCGGAACTCACATAGCGGGCCGGCGCCTGAGGGATCTCGCGATTTACCGAGTCGACTGGCTCCGAACGCTGTGGCGCCTGCTCACGTTCAGCCGCCTTCTCACGCTCTGCACGGAATGGAGACCAGGCAAGCTGGTCCTGACCTGAAGCACAACCGGCAACTCCGATGACTGCGAACAGGTACGACCAGGAGAGATTTTTCCGCATGGCAGGCGTCCGTGCTATGCAACAGCAGAAAGGCCGGTCTGCTTCACTGAGAATTGCGCACGACTGCGTCCACGTTCAGGATGTCGCGGCCAAAATCGCAATGGTGCAGGAAGGAAGAGAGAGGACCTGACAGAGAGAGGCTGCTGAGCCTTATAGACGATCTTCGGTTTCCATGTCGAGATGAAACGCGCGCGGTTTCACACAGGCTGTGAATCTGGGCAGTAATCGCAGCTCAGGCAGCCTGAGTCGCCTCTCGGGGGACCCCTTTGGGACATCCGGTGCTGCACGGTCGGTGCTGACTTCGATGCATTGCGGCGATTTCCTCAGAAGCCGCCAAA
Organism: Planctomyces sp.; assembly: GCA_005809115.1. GTDB lineage: Bacteria > Planctomycetota > Planctomycetia > Planctomycetales > Planctomycetaceae > F1-80-MAGs062. The sequence continues at coordinate 3,852 of SYLK01000745.1, forward strand.
TCCGCCCCCACCGCCCCCACCGCCACCCCCGAATCCTCCTCCACCAAATTGCGCCCCGCCCCGTCCACGAGACTGCCGGAACCGACCGTGGTCCTGTTCGGCTTCCATGGAATTGATTCCGTTGCTGTAAGGCTGCGACACCACAGTTCGCTGATCAGCGTCGGGATTTCCGAGGTCGGTCAGAACTCGTACCACAAGGTCACGGCGGATACGATCGAGTTCCGGATCAGAATTGTTCAGGCTTCGTTGAACAATGACAGGAAACGGAGCGGCTGCCATTCGGGCGGCAATTTCCTGGATATGGTCACGGCCATACGGAGTCAGCTCGGATGAGCTGTCCACGAACTCGTTGTAGTGCACAATGAAGTCGGCGGCTTCGCCGTTCGTTTCCATCATATGCCAGTGCGCACGGCTGACTGCCCCCAGTGGAATGGAGTCAGGCACGGCCATGGAGCGCGCTGCTCCTCCTCCGCAGAAAATCGGAAAAGGGCAGCTGCAGCAGCCGGCCAGCATCCCGGTGAATGCCGCTGCTGCGAATCGGGCTTTCGTTGAATGGTGCAGAATCTTCATAAGAATCAGCCTTCTGTGGCCTGCGTACCCAGTTGATTACTTGCTCCAGCCGGCAGTTCGGACTTCCGGTCGGCCGGCAGCGCTGGCCTTGTCGCGGCGAAATACCGATCCCACCCGGGAAACGACCGACGTGCGTTCACCGCCGGCCTTCGGCTGAACACTGCCCTGAGCCGGATAGCCCTGCGGGATGGGCGGCAGCGGGGTTGACGGCTGCGGCGACCCCGCGGCCGGAGCCGTTGCGGGCGGTGCCGCATGGTACTGCGAGTCGGGTGTCCCGCTCCATGGCTGACCCTGAGACGGAGGAGCCGAATACGTCGGAGAGCCTCCGGAATA
>SYLK01000746.1 GCA_005809115.1 Planctomyces sp.
ATCGATATGGAAGAAGAGCTGGAGCGGGTACGCCGAAGCGTTGCCGAAGCGGTGGCGGACGAAATTCAGATGCGAAAACGCGCTGAGCGTGAGCGTGGCGACGCGGAGCGCTGGTCCGCGCGAGCGTCCGCAGCTCTTCGGAGGGGCGATGAAACGGGGGCTCGGACGGCACTCGAACAGAAGCTCTCAGCCACACAGCGCGCCGATCGATACGCTGCCGACCATGCCGGGCAGCAGTCAGAAGTGGTGAAACTGCAGGAGGCAGTCCGGGATCTCAAAGACAAGATCCGACAGGCGAGGCAGAAGAAGACCCTGCTGACCGCCCGGATTGCTCGCGCGTCATCAGCCCGGAAGATCAGCGATGTCCTGCAGCGGTCCTCCAGCCAGTCGGCGTTCGCCCAGTTCAGCCGCATGGAACAGAGGGTGGATCGCGAGGAAGCCCTGTGCGAAGCCTGGGACCGAATGGACGGCCGGGATCCGGACGCGGCGGAACTGGACCGTCGTTTCGAAGAACAGGAACGCCGGGAACGACTGGCACAGGAACTGGACCTGCTGAAGTCTTCCCTGAATCCTGAGCAATCCCCATGAGCCGCCTCAGAAATGCTGCCGTGCAGTCTGCCCTGACACTGTTCCGGCTGATTCGGAGCTGGTACGGCGTCGACCGGATTCGCATTTCGCCTTCGGCGGGACGGCTGCTGCGAATCCGGACCGGCGACCGCGTGCTGATTCGCGATACGTACTACAGCGTGATGAGCCGAACCGTGACGACTGGCTGTGAATCCGGTCGCGGCGGCACCCGCGTGACGAGTCGGTTAGCTGGTCTCCAGGGAGATGGCGTCCTGCGGGTGGAACTGGTAACGTCCTTTCAGTCAGTGTCCTGGCTGCAGACCGCCGACGGGACGATTGATGTGTTTGATGACGACGTCGTCATCATAGCTGGCGGAGCCATGGCTGGCGAAGCCATGGCCGGCGGAGCCATGGCCGGCGGAACCATGGCCGGCGGAACCATGGCCGGCGGAACCATGGCCGGCGCAATGCCGCGTTCTGAAACTGCGTTTTCTGAAACAGAGTCTGACTGACGAAAAGCAGTCTGCCACAATGTGATCCAGGCCCGATGTTCACACGACTGGAAACGTTTCTGATCGGATTCGCAGCCGTATTTGACACGGTCCTGCTGCTGGTGCTGCGAGAACCGATCAATCGACGCAGGGCTGCGGTCTGGCTGAAGCTGCTGGCTGCCGGGGCATGGGCATGGCATTCCGGCAGTTTCCTGCACACGCTGTTGCGCGAGACTCCCGGTAATGCCGCAGACCTGCTGGACCGGCTGTCACTGTTTCTGATGTGCTGCGGGCTGCTGCTGCTGCCGTCGGCCATGCTGCATGCGGCCGTTCGACTGACCATGTCCGGGCTGTCACCACCTCCTCGCCGGGACCTGCGCTGCCTGTGTGTCTATCTGCCGATCCTGGCGCTGCCGCTGGTCGGGCTGCGGATCGCCGGGGCGGAGTCACGCGATTTTCTGCGCGCTGTTGAGGGCCTTGAGCTGCCGTTCCTGGTCTGGCTCTGCACGGCCAACGCTGCCTCCGTGATGCTGTTTCTGCAGCTCCGGGATTCGTCGGCGGGTCCGGAACAGGCGAGTTTTCTGCGGCAGCTCTCCGGCCTGCTGCTGGTGCAGACGGCTCTTGCCGTCGTGTACGTCCGTCTGGACTGGGACTCCGGCCTGGAGCCACCGCTGCGACTGATCACCTGCCTGTCGCCCCTGGTTCCGGCATTTCTGTTTATGTGGAATTCCCTGCGCCAGCGTGTCCTGCCCATCGTGATGGAACGTACGATCGTCTACGGTGCTCTGCTGGCGATCATCCTGCTGTTTCATCACACGGCCATCAGTCCGCTGACCGTGGCGATGGAACGGAGTTCGCAGCTGGATCTGGTGCTGGTGGAAGGAATGCTGGTGCTGGTCCTGATACTGGCGTGGCAGCCCCTGAGAATGCGTGTGCGGGAGTCGCTGCGATATCTGGTCAGCGGCGATGTGCGGCACGCTCGCAGCGCCACACGAGAAATCTCTCTGCAGCTGTGTCAGATGGGCCCTGTCTCTGCGGACGAGCTGATCGAGTGGTTTCGCTCAGCCGTGACCCGGCAGATGGCTGTCCGGTTCACCCGCATCTGCGTATACCGCGACTTGAGTCAGAACGAATTCTCGCGAGTCGGTACGGCGGAGAATGGGGGCGGGGAGGAACTGTGCGAGTCGGACTGGTCGGACGTGCGTTTGCTGTCTCACTGGTTCAGCCAGGCGGGGCAGACCATCCTGGATCGGGCGCAGGTCGCAGATCCGGACATTCTTGACGCGATGGAACGGCTGCAGACGCTGGCGGCGTTTCGCCTGCAGTTCGGTTCAGTCCGCGGAATCGCACTGCTGGGCGGTCGCCATCGCAGTGACTGCCTTGCCGCTGAACAGCTCACGGCGCTGGCATTGCTGTTTGATCAGTTTTCCGCAACTCTGCATAACCGGCGGCAGGATGCTGCACGTCTGCGGGCTGAACGCCAGGCCATGCAGCAGGAAAAGCTTTCGACACTCGGACTGCTGACCGGGTCACTGGCCCACGAGCTGCGAAATCCGCTGTCGTCGATGCGTGCCATTGCCACGATGCTGCTGGAGGATCTCGGACAGAATCACGCGCATGCGGCTGACGTCCGCGTCATCCTGTCGGAGATTGATCGACTGGCCACGACGACGCAGCGACTGCTGGAGTACTCTCGTCCCGCGGATGAGTCTCGCCGTCAGGTGGCACCGGATCATGTGATCGAACGGCTGCTCCGGATTCTGCGGCAGCTGAGTCGCCAGCAGCATGTGACACTCGCGACGTCGCTGGCCGCCGGCACGGCCAGCGTTGCGACCAACGACGCAACTCTGAGCGAGATCCTGTTCAACCTGATTCGCAATGCGATCGAAGCGGCACACAGTCGCAGCGAGGGCCGTGTCGTCATCACCTCAGCCTGTTCGCCTCGGCAGGTCGTCATCTGCGTGTCGGACAACGGCCCGGGAATTGACCCGGCGCTGCAGGACTGTCTGTTCGATCCTTTTGTCACGAGCAAGGCCGACGGAACCGGACTGGGACTTTACGTCGCGGCCGAACGCGTGCGGGAGCTGAACGGAACCATTCGATGTTCCTGTGATCCTGCTGCCGGAACTCTGTTTGAGGTTTGTCTGCCGCGCTGGGATGACCAGAATACAGCGACTGTTCACAATCCCGCCGGCCCGCCCCCGCTTCCCTGACCATGCCCCCGTATGCTTTCCGTGTCCATGAAAATTCTCATCGCCGATGACGAACTCGCAGCCCGTTACGCCATGTCCCGGGTCCTGCGGCAGGAAGGACGGGAGCTGCTGGAGGCCGCAGACGGGGACGATGCCTTGCGCCAGATTCGGCAATCCGCACCGGATCTGGTGTTTCTCGATCTGCAGATGGAACCCGGCGACGGACTGACGGTGCTGGCGGAACTGCAGCACGACGGCCCGCCACAGATGCCGGAAATCATTGTTGTGACGGCAAACGACAGCATGCACGCGGCGATTGAATGTATCCGTCGCGGTGCAGCGGACTATCTGACGAAGCCCTATGACGTCGATCACCTGCGGGCCATTGCCCGCCGGTCCGAGGAACGAGTTCTGCTTCAGCGGCGAGTTGCCGAGCTGGAGCATCGGGTCGATTCCAGCGCCGGCTTCGGCCGGATTCGCGGCATCAGCCAGCCCATGCAGAGATTGTTCGCCCTGATTGATCGGGCCGCCAGAACCACACTGCCGGTCCTGATCCACGGAGAGAGTGGCACGGGCAAGGAGATGGTGGCGCAGGAACTTCACGCCCGCAGTGCTCGGGCTGCCCGACCTTTTATCGCGGTCAACACGGCTGCGATTGCCACATCGCTCGTGGAAAGTGAATTATTCGGCCACGTTCGCGGTGCCTTTACGGGGGCAGATCGCGCACGGGACGGCGTTTTCCGACAGGCGGATGGCGGCACCCTGTTTCTGGACGAAATCGGGGACATGCCGGCCACCGTCCAGACGCGACTGCTGCGCGTGCTGCAGGAAGGCGTCGTCCAGCCCGTAGGCTCGGAAACCGGCGTTCCCGTCGACGTTCGCGTGATCAGCGCCACGCATCAGGATCTGCAGCAGGCCATCACCGACAGGCTGTTTCGTCAGGATCTGTACTTTCGGTTGCGCGGAATTGAACTGCGGATCCCGCCACTCAGAAACAGGCAGGAAGATATCCTGCTCCTGGCCGCACAGTTCCTCGGGCCGGAGCGCCGTCTGTCACGCGATGCCACGACCGCTCTGCTGCAGCATGCCTGGCCCGGAAATGTCCGCGAACTGCAGCACATGATGCAGTCGGCCGCCGCCCTTGCCGACGACGAAATCATCTCTGTCCGGGAACTTGGCCTCAGCCCCATCACGCCCGCGGCCGCATCACCCGATTTCCTGCAGTATCTGGACCTGCCTCTGACAGAAGCCAGGGAACGCCTGGTGAACGACTTTGAACGGTCCGCCATCAAACATGCGCTGCAGCTCGAATCCGGCAACGTCAGCGCCGCTGCCCGCCGACTTGGCATTCACCGCCAGAGCCTCCAGCAGAAAATCAAGGCCCTCGAAATCCGACCCTGATTTCTTATTCTGCACCCACTGCTGAGGCCGGCAGCTTCTCGCGGCGAAGGGACACTCGCAGGATTCCTGCGTCGCTGCGAATTCGATGCAGCTTCAGGGACGGCAGACGGGGTCCGGCCGCGCTGAGGTCAAGTCGTCGAGACAGCCGGATCCGGGGAATCTTCGCGATCAGAGCCGAAGCCGACCGCTGGATCAGCGTTGACCACATCGTCGCGGTCAGCGCTGATTTCGAAAGATCCGACTGTTCCGGCGGGGCCTCGTCGGCTCCGCTGCCTGAGCTCTCGTCCACAGGCCGGGCGGTGACGCCACCCACGTCAATCGTCCAGTCACCGGCGTCCAGTCCTGCGCCCCGCAACGTTGTTTCCGTCATCTGCCAGCCACTGCTGACACCATGCCGCGGAACAATCTGAAAGGTCGTCACGATCCGGACCGTACCGTCCAGAAACTGCAGCTGCAGCGGTTGCCGGGCGGCCAGCTGAACAGAAAAAATGGTCGGCTCCCGGTCGGCAGCCTGAACTGCGGATGTGACTGCCCGCCGCAGGTCCCGCACCGGATCTCTGTGGTCGGATTCGAATTCCTGCAGCATCGCATTGAGTTGTGAATCCGTCACCGTCACGTTTTCGGGAATCAGTTTTTCAATCAGCTCATTCGCCAGGTCCTGAGTGATGAACAGAACCAGATCTTCCTGATCGCTGATGTCTTCCAGACAGCGGGATGAAATCTCGGCATGTGCTCCGTCAGAACGCGACAGTTCTGCCGTCAGGAGTGCGAATTCTTCCGTCGAAGATGCCGCCCAGCGCAGGAAGTCGCCTGGGTCCACCAGCGCCAGCCGACCGCGGACAGATCTCAGCTGCTCATCCAATCTGGCCAGCTCGCGATCGGTTTCGCGGTCGATCGTCGGGAGGACATCAGTCGACAGATCCCGAGCCACGGCGTCATCGTATTCCGGCGCGCGCCGCAGAACTTCACTCCATGCGATCTGATCCGCGAAACCACCGATCAGCGGAAGCGAGCTGGCGGCACTGATCACCCGGACCGGCACCTGCCGCGCCTGAATTCGACCGTAGCAGCGTTCCGTCAGAACTCGCCGGCCGTCGAAATAAATGGGCTTGATGATCTCAAACGCGTGAGTACCCTGACTGACCACAACGGCCTGCGGATCCAGACCGCGCGTCCGGCTGGTGATTACGCCGGAATTGATCAGGTCCACCCGTATGCGTGCCGGATCCGGCCTGACTCGCGCGCTGACACGAGTGATCGTGGTCTGACAGCCATCCACCGGAGTTCCCAGTAACTGCTTCGATACTGGTTGCTCAGTGCGACGTTCTTCATTCAGCAGCTGTTCCAGAATTGCCGACCGCACGACCAGACCGGCCCACGGCTCTGCACCATCAGCCGCCGGGCCAACCGATGACATCAGCAGTCCGGCACAGAACAGATACCAGGTCATCCCGCTGTCCGGGGCTGACCAGAAACGTCTCGCCGCCGCAGTGAGAAGCGGCCAAATCTGCCGATACATGATCGCGGTGCCACCTGGGGATCCGGTCGGGTAAAGCCAGCCTCATTCTAACGCGGCGGTCGGCAGAAAGAATGCTCGATAACTGCCTGCGCAGCCATAAACCAGGGTTTCCGGGTATTGATTTTCCAGAGACTCCTGAACGCCGAAGCCCCGTTACAACCGATAAACCCGGAAGAGTCTGCTTTGAAGTATCCGCTGCTGTGAGTGTCGGTCGATGCCAAAACACTTCCCATACCTCCCAAATTGCTTCCGCGTCGCCAGTCTCCTCCTGTGTCTGACATTTCCGTCAGCCAACGCAGGTGAAATGATTCGGTGGTCAGAAGACATTGAGCGTTCTCTGGACGAAGCGGCTGCCAGCGGAAAGCCGGTGCTGATGGAGTTTACGGCCGACTGGTGTGTCTACTGCAAGCGAATGGAGAAGAGCACGTTTGCCGATGCCGCGATTATTCATCGCGTCAACACCGAGTACGTACCGCTGAAGGTCGACGCCGATGCCAACCGGGATCTGGTTCGGCAGCTGGAGATTAAGGGTCTGCCTGCGATCCTGATCGTCAGCCCGGACCTGACGATCCTGGAGCGAATTTCGGGATTCCAGACGGCACAGGCACTGTCGACGCGACTGGATCGCGTCTTCGAGAAAACGCACCCGTCGTCGCCGCCACCTCAGGTCCGGCAGAGCCCTGCCACCAGCCCAGCTCCGCAGCCACGTCATCGCACACCAGCGATCTCGGTGACGGACACAAGGACCGGCAACGTCCCGCCAGCCGCATCGCGCCCGCCCGTGGTGTCCGGCGTGCCCGCGATCTCCGCAGCACCGCCTGCCGCGGCAGCACCGCCTGCGACAACAGCGCCGCGTGCCGCAGCAGCACCGCGTGCCGCAGCGGCAGCATCAGCGGGTCGCGCGTCACTGTTCAGAAAGCCGGAAAGCGAGGCGGAATACGTCAACGTGCCGGCGCTCCCGGACTCCGAGTCGGAGAGTGAACCCGTTGGAACGGCAACGCTGGATTCACTGCCGGAGCCGCCGGCGCCGGACTCCGCGTTCCATGGGATCTGCATTGTCAGTGCCGTGGACGATCAGGAACTGGTGCAGGGATCGTCGCAGCTGCGAGGAACGTATCGCGGCAGAACTCTCAGTTTTCGCAGCGAATCGCACAAGGCCCGATTTCTGGATCATCCGGAACGGTACTGGCCGATGCTGGATGGTTGCTGCCCGGTTACGCTGGCAGAAGAGAATCGGCGGGTTGAGGGAGATTTCCAGTACGCTGCGGTATTTCGCCGCCGCGTCTGGCTGTTCACCGACGAGGCCAGCATGCAGCGGTTCCTGGCTTCACCGGCCGATGTCGTCTCAGCAGCGCTTGACCGACTCTGAATGGTCACGGACTCAGTTCACGAATTCGGATATTTCGCCAGGCGACATCGAATGGCCCGGTGCCCGGAGCGATCCCGTGGACCTGGAGACCGATTTTCCCTTTGGGGTGCGTGCGGTAGATTTCCTCATGCGTGAGATCTGCGACGGGGTGACCATTGACCCAGGTCTGAATGCGAGGCCCCTTTGCCAGCACGCGGATCTTGTTCCATTCGCCGCTTTTCATCCAGGTATGCCTGACCGCGGGGTCTTTTGGTTCCGGTGAGAGCCAGCCATACTTCGTGGATTCGCCGTAAATATATCCGGCGAATCCCGGACTGCGTTCAATCTCGACCTGCGGTCCGTGAAAGCGTCCGATACCACTTTCTCCCTTGCCATCGGACCCCGGCGAAATGTCGTTCGCGGTCTTTTCTCGCGACCGGATCTGAACTCCGGAATTCAGCTGATCATGTACCCGGACTTCGAATTCCAGTTCAAAATCACCGTACTCACGATCGCTGGCCAGAAAGGTGTTGGGGCTCTTCTCCACCGTCCGGCCATGAATCGTGCCGTCCTGCACGGTGTACTCGGCCTGACCGTGTGCCGCCCGGGTCCAGCCGGCAAGAGACTTCCCGTCGAACAGTTCTGCCCAGCCGTCCGCTGCTGCCGCGGGAACGGCCAGCAGGATCAGACTCCACGCGCCCAGCAAACACAGATTCCATCGGACCATGTTCAGTTCCCTCCCCAGGAAAATCATGACCTGTACCGCACAGTGATCGGACCGTGACTGCAGACTGATCACAGGATATCCGGGTCCCGGACTCCCAGCATCACACCGGTTTCCTTTTCGATGCTCACGAGATAACGAATGAGCGTCTCGAACAGCTTTCCGGCAAACTCATCGGCCTGCATCGCCGCCAGCATTTTGTCATACATGGCCTGGTCTGTCACTTCCTCCACGTCAGCTGTCTTGCTGGCTGAACGGAGATCAGTGAGTTTTGGCAGGAAGGCCTGCTGAAGATGTTCACTCAGCTCCCGCATCAGGAACTGAGCAGCCTGAAACCGTTCATTCAGCGGAACGGCTTCCGGATTCGCAGCCACTTCCATTGATCAAGGCCTTTCCCAGAACGACGAGAATCCTGCCCGAATTGTCCAATTACACCACGTCCGGCCGATTTCCGTCAATGAAATCCGACCGTGCGGTCAGCGAAACACCATTCTTTTTCCGGCGAAACGCTTCAGTTTGTCCGGATGAATCTCGAGACCAAGTCCCGGTCGATCGGGAATCTGCAGGCATCCGGCAGCATCCAGTACAAATGGTGACTCCGTCAGTTCATCGATATACGCGCACGGGGTCAGGTATTCGACATACCGTGCCACGGGAATCGCTGCGCTGAACTGCAGATCGGCTGCAAGTCCCACCGCGGTGTTCCAGCCGTGCGGCACGACCAGAACATTGTGATCAAAGGCCAGCCAGGCGATTCGACGGGACTCGGAAAGTCCGCCGTTTTTGGTGCAGTCCGGCTGCAGAATATCCACCGCTCGACTTTCGATCCACGGCAGGAAGGCCTGTCTGCGGGTCAGCACTTCACCCCCGGCGATCGGAACCGGCGACGTCCGCGTCAGCTCGCGATACCCGGCAAGATCATCCGGGGGCAGAGGTTCTTCGAACCAGGTGATATCGAAGTCCGACAGCATGCGTGCGGTTTCCCGCGCCCAGTTGGTCCCATGCGGCCAGAACTGCTCGCTGCCGCCGGCATCCACCATCAACTCGACGTTTTCCCCCACTGTCTTCCGGGCAGTCCGGATCAGCAGTTCATCGAACTTCCGGCTGCGCCGCCCGAAGGGGCGCCAACCCAGCTTGATCGCTCGGAATCCCGACGACACGACACGTTCCAGCGTCTGTCTCAACGCGTCCGGTTCATCAAACAGGATGGAACCGTAGGGCTTGATCACAGATCGGTAGTTGCCGCCCAGCAGGCGCGACACCGGCTGCCCGCAGGCCTTGCCCATAATGTCCCACAGCGCCAGATCGATACCGCTGATCGCGTGCTCAACGGAACCTCCCCGCCCCTGCCAGAAGCTGGCCTGCCGCAGCGTTTCGCTCACGCGCTCGGGTTCAACGGCAGACTGACCCTTCAGCAGCGGCCAGAGCAGCGCCACCGCTCCCTCCACAAGTGCACCCGATGTGAAACAGCTGCCCCACCCGAAACATCCATCGTCCGTCAGGATGCGGAGCAGCGTGTGCAGATTCTCCTGTGGTTCATGGCCCTGCGGCCAGCCACCGTCAACAGTCCCTCCCGTCAGACTGATGACTTCGATTTCCGCCACTTTCATCGTAGACAAGCCCTCAGGAGAATTCCTCGCGACAACCTCCCCGCTGCCCGCACCAGCGGGGACCGTCAGAAGCGGTCACCAGACCGGGTTTTAACCGGCCCAGTCACGGCGATGCAAGTCAGGCTGCGCCTTCGGGGCGCGCCGGAGCCGCATTCATTCCCTGTTCCCGATCCATCAGTCGAATCAGGCCCGCAAGGCTGCACACTTCCAGTTTCTTCATCGCGCGGCCACGATGCTTTTCCACCGTCTTGATGCTGATGCCCAGCCGAATCCCGATCGACTTGTTGGTTGCTCCTTCAAACACCAGCTGCATCACGTCCCGCTCGCGTTCGGAAAGACGGTCGAGATAGCTCTGGCCGTGCGGAATGACTGGCGGCAGACTCGCATCCGCCTCCTCCAGCACCGTCGCCTGATCAATCTGTGCGAATCCTTCCGCCACTGCGGCGAGCAGTACTTCCGGATCAAGCGGCCGGTCCAGAACCGTGACAGCTCCCGCCTTCATTGCCGCGACGACAAAGCTGGCACGAGGAAACGCGGCCAACAGGATCACCCGAAATGACGCCAGACGATGAATCAGAGCGATCTGGTGATCCAGACTGTTCGGTGCCGCGCTCTCACTCGAGATCACCACCACGCCCGGTGGCAGTTCCTGCGACGCACTGAGCAACTCGGCGGGTGCTGCAAAACGTCGCACGTCGTATCCTGCCACTGTCAGAACTGATGCGACAGCACTCAGAACTGCCGCATCGTCTCCTGTCAGACAAACGCAGCGATGCGTCGCGTCGTACAATGTTGTCTTCACACGGGACGGCACTCCGTCGCGTGATTCCAGCAGATGTCGGGTTTGTCCGGTCATGGTGGGCATCAACTGCAGCGCAACGGGCCGCACGCGGCACCGAGTTGCTCTGGGCAGGGATCATCAGGGGTGTGGAAGGCACTCGCTGCAGACAGAGATCCGGGGAACCCGGGATTTCACGTCTGCACAGCCGGCAACGAGACTAGCGTAAAACGTGCAAAGTTCACACCATCTGCGTCAGGACTTTCCCTCCCTTTCACGTATTCATAACACCACATGGTGCTTCACGTGACGACTGCCCTGACGTGGTGGAGGAAACTGTGGCTCCGTGACCCGAAGCGCCCCCTCAGGCCGGAAAAATCGGCCGGTAGAAACTGGTCTGGCAGTCACTTCGCGGCGGCGTCCTGTCGCCGCATCAGATCAGGGCCTGCTGCGGCTGCGGGCCAGCGACGGAAACTCCACCAGGACCTTCTGTGCACCATTGACCCGGTCTCGAAACACCGTGTAAGCCTGCTGAATGTCAGGCAGCGAATAGCGATGCGTGATCAGCGGCTCCAGATTCACTCGCCCCTCGGCGATCCACTGCATGGCCAGCGGAAACGTCCGTTCGTAGTCAGGATGCAGACTCGTGCTGATGGTGAGGTTCTTCAGCATGGCCGATTTCCATGTGATCCCGCCGATCGTCGCTGCAGGTACCCCGAAGTACAGAATCCGGCCGAAGGCACGAGTCAGTTCGATGGCGTCGTTCAGCGCCTGAGCTTTATGCCCCACAGCCTCAACCACGACCTCCGGAAGTTCACCGTCCAGGATCTCCCGCACCTGTGCGGATGCTTCCCGGCCGAGGGCACAGACTGTGTGCGTGGCACCCATCCGAAGGCTCATCGGCAGGCGCGACGACAGCGGGTCAATGCCGATGATGCGGCGGGCTCCCAGATTTCGCAGTCCCGCGTTGAACATCTGACCGATCGGCCCCTGGCCGAGTACCACCACATCCCGATCAATCATGTTGGGCAGCTTTTTCAAGGCCCACACGACAGTCCCGAACGGCTGTGCCAGCATCGCCATTTCGTCGGACAGGCGCGGATCGAGGGGGACTGTGCGATCCTCGGACATGACAAAGCGTTCGAAAAAACCCATCTGGCCGACCGGTACCGCCAGAACCCGGGTTCCCGGCTTCCAGCGCAGCCCATTCGTGGCCACCACAGTGCCAACCATTTCGTGCAGTGACATTCCGATCGGCTGAGGATAGTCGATCATGTGACCTTCGAAGTCGCCGTCAAAAAACGGCAGGTCAGATCCACACAGACATGTCATTTCCGGCTGAAAGATGATCTGCCCCGGTGACTGCTCGGCGCTCGGCAGCTCAGGCTCCTGAATTTCCGCGAGTTGAATCTGTCGTCGAGCAACGATGTGTCCTGCGAGCATCGTGATCGTTCGTCCGAGCTGAAGGTGTGTGCGCACTGGCGGAGTTCCAGTGACGGAAACTGGTCCGGCAGTGTGTCCTGAAGGTTCTCCCCGTTCACGCGGAGAGACAAACCGATTTGTAACAGACGCACGTCGTCCGGGAAATTGAGCAGAACTGTCCCCACGCCTGCTGCGGCACCTGCGGCAGGGATTTTCGGGGCGACCGGCCAGTGCCACGGACAGGCGGTGCTCACGCCAGGTCACCGCATGACAGATCGACAGAACGACAGATCGGTGGCTGCCGGCGGCCGAGCTCCCCAGCGAATGATTGTCCCTGCGCAGTTGATCCGCGACAATGCGCAACACAGCAGTGGCACTCAGACCCGCAGACCCTCAGTGAGCAGATTGATGATTCAGACAGATCCGGGAAAACTTGCAGGCCGCGTTCTGGTCTGGGCTGCAGTGCTCTTTACGGTCGGAGTGACCCGGGCGAGTGACCCGTCCTTTCGGGTATTCGTTGTCGAGACACCGCTGAGCAATCAGGTGATTCGGCCGGATGGTCCGCTGCCCGCAACCTGCCGCGAACACAACCGGATTGAAGTGCTGGCGGCACGAGGAGAATTCGAACCGGCCTCGTTCGTCGTGGAAACAGCAGCGGCGCTGCGGGGTGTGTCGGTGGAGGTCTCCGATCTGCAGCCCGGGTCCGGCGGTTCGGCCATCATCCCTGCCGCAGCTGTCGACGTGCGGGTCGTGGCCCCGGTGTTTCGTTATACCAGCGACTTTCCGGCGACGATTAACTGGGTGCTGGTCCACGACCCGAATCTGATTGTAGTTCGTGACGAGCCTCAGCCGCGGTCCGTGCTTCCTGACGCATCGCCCGTCGATCGCGCATTCACGAAGACGAATGTGTTTACACGAATTCCGGTCGATACCACCTCACTGCAGGCCGGAGATATCCGAAGTCGCCGGCAGTTCTGGCTCACGATTCACGTGCCATCGCAGGCTCAGGCCGGCCGGTATCGCGGTACCGTTACGATCACGTCACAGAACGCCGCAGCGCGGCAGCTGCAACTTGAACTGATGGTGCCGTCCTTCGATCTGATCGAGCCGGATTTTGAATATTCCGTCTATCATCCGGCATGGCTGGAAGGCGAAATGGCAGTTGACAACCCGCAGGGTTATGCCGTGCTGACTCCGGATCAGTACCTGTCTGACCTCAGAAACATGGCGGCCCACGGCTGCCGGAACCCCAACATTTATCCGCAGCCGGTGACGAACGCCGCCGGAAACCTCGATTTCAGCGTCCTGGAAAAAGTTCTGCAGCTCCGCGAGCAGGCCGGGCTGCCCAGGCGGCGGCTGTTTCTTCTGGGTGCTGGTGCCATCAATACATCTCAGTCAATCGATGCCGCACAGTACTCGCGGAATGTGCAGCAGGTGCAGGAACTTGTCTCCTATGTGCGGCAGCGCGGGTATGAAGACGTCTGCCTGATGGGCGCGGACGAGGCTACCGGCGAGGCTCTGTTTGCGCAACGCGATGCCTGGAAATCGGTCCGCGAAGGCGGCGGACGGATCTTTGTGGCCCACTACGCCGGGTATACCGAGGGAATCAGTGATCTGCTGGATGTACCGATCATGCTGCATCCCATCCATCCGCTGATGGATCGCCACAGTCTGATGCCGGCCGAACGGTTTCTGTCCATTCCGCCCGAGGTGGAGGAGGGCCTTCGTCCGGGACTGCTGCAGACGCCGGACTTCCAGGCAAGAATTCGAAGCATCCATCAGGCCGGCCACCGTGTGATGACCTACATGGACCCCTGTGCCGGGCACGTCTGGGTGGAACATCATCGCCGCCTGCGCGGACTGGGCCTGTGGAAGGCTCAGCTCGACGGCACCATGACCTGGGCCTACACGCACATTACACAGCCCCGCTTCCGCGATCCCGGGCCGTTCAGCATTTCCATCGGCTTCGTTCTCCGTGGTGCCGATGCATCCTTCGATACCCTCTCATGGGAAGCCTACCGTGAAGGGTATGATGACGCGAGATATCTGGCCGCACTCCGCCAGGAACTGCGGCTCGCCAGCCTCGAACAGCGATCGTCTGACCTCGCAGCGCGTACCGCACGCTGGCTGGAAGATGTCTCTGCTGATGTCGATCTGAACGACTGGCGTCGCGACATGGCACTTCGGACAGAACAACTGCATCAGGAGCGTCTTGCGACCGAGTCGCGACGTGTCGTTGTCGTCCACGGCGCCCGATTCGAGTTCGTTGAGCTTCCTGCGGGGCGGTTTCGCAGGGGATCTCCGGCGGACACTCAGAAACCAAAGCACATCGAGACAGGTCCGGTCCACGAAGTGCAGATCAGCCGCGCCTTTCAGCTCGGCCGGTTCGAAGTCACGATGGAACAATGGGATGCTCTGATGGAACGGAATCCCAGCGGACGCAGAGACCACGGCAGACGGCTGCCGGTCGACAGTGTCAGCTGGGAAGAGACGCAGGAGTTCATTCGTCGCCTGAATGCTGCTGACGAGACTCACGATTACCGGTTGCCCACCGAAGCCGAGTGGGAGTATGCCTGCCAGGCCGGGCGCGAACACGACTTTCTGGCGAATCTGGACGAACTTGCCTGGTGGGAAGGCAATTCCGGCAATGTCTGGAAGAATCCGGGCGTCCCCGGAAAAGAGACACTCGAAGGACCAAAGTCACCCCTGAACGCGGGAAGCAGACGTGCGAATGAATGGGGGCTCCATGATCTGCAGGGGAACGTCTGGGAATGGGTCAGCGACTGGTACGCTCCCTATCCGACAGACACGGCCCCCGTCGCTGATCCTGCAGGTCCGCCGGCCGGGGAACTCAAGGTCTTCAAGGGAGGCAGCTGGCTGAACTGGGGTTTCGGACGGACTGAGCTGCAGCCATGGTACCGGGACTGCCGCAAACCCGGATTTCGTCACACGGATCTGGGATTTCGCCTGGCGCGGTCGCCCCGATAAGACTGACAACCCCGGGTGACGGGCGAGCGCACACCTGAGTTCCGTGTGAATCGGGCTGAGTTGCGATCTGTCGGCGGCGGCGGCAGAATACCGCCCGTCCGAATCCTCACAGGCCGTTCACAGGAGGCGACGATGTCGCAACACAGGCTGAGTGCGAGAATCATTCTGCTGCTGCTGATGTCAATTCTGGGTGGCTGTGGCATCCCCGTTCCGGAGTCCTCGGACG
>SYLK01000747.1 GCA_005809115.1 Planctomyces sp.
GGACGATTCCGTCGATCTCCTTGACGAGCTTCACGACGTTCTCGTTCATCGAACGTGTGAAAACGCTGACCACAGGCCGATCACCATACTGACAACGATAGCACAGCTTTTCTCCGGCAGACGGACCGGTAATATCCGTCACATTGAACGCGCCGGGGAAGTCACCCACCTGCAGTCCGGACTTGAGATCTGCCGCGATCACCATTCCGGACGCGACAACGGCTACGGCCAGTGCACAAAACGCTACAAACTTTCGCATGCCTCAGAACTCCCTAACCCTGGAAAACACAAACCCGCCACGGTGCTCCCGGTGGCAACTGTAACATAAGAGCTGCGCATCCGCGGAAGCAGCCACACTGCTGCACTGCCTCCGCAGATAAATAACCCTTCCCTGCGTCCATTATCTCGTCGATGCCGCCAATTGTCTAACGGCTTCCAGGACATTTCTGCTGTCCTCGGCGGGATCAACACTGGTATTCTTGTGCACGATTCGACCATCCAGCCCGATGATAAAAGTCCACCGTGCCGCTGTCACTCCCCGAGTCAGCCTCTTTTCTTCGCCTTCGACGGACCAGGAAATGCTGTCACCGTCGCGGAGCGGCACACCGAACGTACCGGCGATCTTGCCATTTTCATCCGGCAGAAGTGCAAAATTCAGCGCATGAACCTTCCGAAAAAGTGCATGGTTTGCAGCAGAATCACCGCTGATTCCGACGATCTCGGCCCCCGACTGGGCAAGTTCTTCGCACCGGTCGCGGTACCCGCAAGCCTGTTTCGTACAGGCACCTGTCAGGTCGGCCGGATAGAAATACACCACGACAATTTTTTTTCCCACGCGGTCAGCGGACTTGAAGACGTTCCCGAGTTCGTCGATCGCCTCGAACTGCGGTGACAGATCACCGACACTGACAATCACCTCAGACTTTTCGCCAGCCACAGTCACCGCAAGCAACGGCAGACAAGAAAGGCCAGCCAGCCAACACAGAGCACGCATCGGATAACTCCGGCATCGTGGATGTCGAATCAAATCGATTTTTCACGTTGCTCCGTCAACAGAAATCCGCTCAGCCGGGGGACAACTCGAAGTTCGATCGCACATGTCTGCGAACTGAACCGCAACTTTGCCACAGGGCGTGCAGGGATGCTCGCTCCGTGCGGGCATCGGTCAGTCGAGAAGGTTGAGTTCTGGCGCTCTCAGTACGGATCAAATCACAGGCAGTCACCTGGAACCGGCCTGTCAACTTTTCCGCCGTCCGGCCCGGGAGAATGTTTCACAGGGTATTGCGGGGGATACCGTCAGGCACCTTCAATGGTGCGATCAGGCGGGGCGTGAGCGGCTGCATGCGTGCAGCCGCGGCAGGAAATACGACGGCAGCGTACCCAATCAGCGGCGCGGCGTCAAACGCCCGCATCCCACAGTCACCAGATTTTTCTGGCTTTTTTTACCGATTCTGAAATTCCACACCGGCAGGAGTCCAGTGCCGCTCCTGCCGGATTATCCGTCGCAGCTCACTCCTGAGGAGCCGCGTCGGGATCAATGCCACGTTTGCGCCTGATATTCTTTTCCCATTCCAGTGCCACTGTTCCCGCGACCGACTGCTGCACTATCTGAGTCACGGCACTGCGACCAAATGCATCTCGTCTGCCTTCCGCCAGAAACCTCTGGAGCAGGGTTTCTTCCCCGGATTCCCCTGCTGGTGTCCGATCCAGGACCTGGACCACGTAGAAACTGCTGAGATCCGCATTGGGCGCCACACCGACCTCGCCGTTCTGCAGGTCGTCGAAGACAACTCGCATGAAGTCGTCATACGCGTATTCCAGAGTGTCTCCCGAATCATCCGCAAACTGAATCTCTGACAGTTCAGCCTGAGGCTGCTGCTGGAGAAAATTCATCTGCGGTGTCAATTGCTGGCGCATCCAGGAAAACAGCAGCGTCTGCCGTACCACCAGTTTCGCGGTGTCCTGCGCACCGCTGATCGTCAGATCGACCAATGAAGCAGCCATCGGCTGTTTCTGATCTTCTGGTTTCTGCAGCCCCTCGCGCACAACCTGAGCCAGTTCCTCGGCACGTTTCTTCGCCAGCTCGCGTGCCTTCTGGCGCTTCGCTGTCAACACGACCTGCTCGCGAATTCCCGGCTCATCCAGCACGGGAACATGGGCTTCAGCGTCATCGGTGATCCACCACACGTAATGGGTTTCGCCGCTGTCCAGATTTCGACCTGGCAGAGACGCCCGACGCGGAATGAAAAACTGCAGGTCATCTCCGGGGACACTGAACACCGTTCGCGCCACATCCATTCCCGCCGGAGCAAATGGACTGCCCCCCGGCGGCGTCGCGGATCCAATCGGATAATTCTCGCGATTCAGCAAGTCTTCGAATGAGACGAGGGGTGTTTCCACATAGGCACAGCGGGCATTGTCGGCCACTTTCTTCGCCTGCGGGCCAATTCCGGCCGAATACTCCTTCAATGGAGCGGCCAGTTTCTCCGAGTCGATGCTGTTGAGTTCCTCATTCAGTTTGCGACGGTAACTGCGGCGATCCGACTCCAGCTTCTTCATTTCGGCAAAAATGCCGGAAACCTTACTGTCGATCGACTCACGCACTCTCTGGCCCAGCAGCTGCTCTCGAATCTCGGCCTTCAACTCATCGTCCAGGGGTCGGTATTCGTATTTCTGTTCGGGAAATTGTTGCTCAGCGCTCCCGGACGTATCGGCTGCCGGAATCGTCAATGGGCTGGCCGGTGTCGCTGGCGCTGCGGCTGAAGGTTCCTCGGTCGCCGTGGGAGCAATCGGCGCTTCGCCAGTCACGGCGGGAGCAGCTTCTCCAGCGACCGATTTGTCGGAAACGGCTGCCTCAGACGACACGTCCGAATCATCGGCCTCTGAACCGCAATCTCCTTCTGCACTCGCCGATGAATCGGAGCCCGACGGCGCCGGAGCATCTGGCTGAGGTGCAGCTGGTTCTGGTGCAGCTGGTTCTGGTGTGACTGGTTCTGGTTTGACTGGTTCTGGTGTGACTGGTTCCGGTGTGACTGGTTCCGGTGTGCCGGCTTCAGGTTTCTCGGGAGTAGTCGGTGGTACGGTGCCCGATGGAGCTGCGGGGGGGCTGGGTGCGACGGGGCGGCGGTATCTGGTTTCGCGGTTTTCATTGTACCAGGATTCGACTTCGGCATCGGTCACTGCGGAAGCTTCTGTTTCCATTGCCTGATAATCCACCTCAATGCAGGCCAGCCTGGTTTTTCTGGGCTGACGGAAACCGGGAGACCCGGGGGCATCTTCGTTCGGCCGCTTTGTTCGCGCGCTGGCGAAGAGTTCCGACACCTCGGTTTCGGAAGGTTCCGGGATTCCGGAAAGAAATGCATCGACGTCGACTCGGGCGGTACTCAGACGCTGGCTCACGTTGAGGCGGCGAAAAACGTTGTACCAGGTTTCCGGAGTGGGGGGCAGCGCGGTCGGCTGAGGACGAAGCATCTGGTACGCCATCCGGGCCTGGATTTCCTTCCGGAGAATGTCGTACAGTTGTTCATCACTGATCTTCTGGCCTTCCTGCAGCAACTGGGATCGAACCTGAGCAAAGGCCTGGCGAGAGAGTTTGTCACCAGTGGCATGATTGATGTACGACGTGACCATGAGATCAGTCACGACAATTCCCATGGTACTGGCTTCGTGTCGCATCAGTTCTCCGAACACCACATCCTCGCGCGGGCTCTGGTGACCAAAGCCGAAAACATTTGCGAACTGAGCAGTTCCTTCACCGAAGGCCGCTTCTGTGGCGCGCCGCATGAACTGATCTGCCATGCCGCGCTGCAGCTGCAGTTCGTACATGCGCTTTTCGTCAAAGATCCCGATATCGCTGCTGATGGCAGTTTCCTGATCGGCCGGTGAGAGGATCCAGCCGGGCATGATCCAGCCGCACAGGCCTCCCAGGACAGCTCCGCCAATGCCGTATCTGAGCCATTGGCCGGAACCGATTCCGGCCATGGCGAAGATGCCGCCGCCCAGCAGCACACCCAGCAGCACGAACTGGTTCTCGCGGGAGTAAAATACCTGATCCAAAGTGAAAGCCAGCATGGCCAGGATGACCAGCGCCACCATCATTGATTGCTGGTTTCGCCGAAAAAACGAAAACGGTGATGCCATGGACTGAACTCGTGAATTTCGTGTTGGGGAACCGGAACCCTGTTTCGGAGAGGTCGACCGAGCAGAACAAGTTTCCCGTTCACATCCGGTCCCGAGGCTGCAGGTTTTCAGGCCCCGGAGATTTGACAACAGCCTGATTCCGCGTCCCGAGCAGGCGGAACGATTCACAGGCAGGTCGCGGATTCTAGCTGTCGCCCCCCACCAAACAAGATCAACTGCCTGCGGATCAGGAGA
>SYLK01000064.1 GCA_005809115.1 Planctomyces sp.
AGCTGTGACACACAATCGGGATGCACAGCGGCAGTCGTGCCTTCCGTACTGTCCGACAGGTGAAGTATCACACAGCGAGCCCTGTGCCACGGGATTATACCGCGTCGCAATGATCCGGGAAATACGGTTCAGCGCCCAGCTGCTCTTTGCTGACAGGGTGTCCCTTCTGCCGGGAACCGCATAGAATCCGACGGACGCAGGCGAACTGCGGGAAAGTTGCGACTCGCTGGACCATGGGGACATGTTGTCTGAATTACCGATCGAAGCGGCACTGCCGGCAGTTGAGGCGGGTTTGCGCTGCGGCAACTGCGTCGTCCTGCGCGCCCCGGCCGGCGCCGGAAAGACCACACGTGTCCCGCCCGCCCTGCTGACCAGTGGCTGCTGCGGATCCGGAACGATCATCATGCTGGAACCTCGCCGCATTGCGGCTCGGGCTGCGGCCCGCCGAATCGCTGGTGAACTTGGCGAAAAAGTGGGGCTGACTGCCGGATATCGAGTGAGGTTTGAGGACTGCGCCGGCCCGAATACAAGGATTCTGGTGGTGACGGAGGGAATCCTGCTGCGGCGTCTGCTGGAGGACCCATTTCTGGAAGGTGTGGCCGCCGTTATTTTCGATGAATTCCACGAACGACGCCTGGACAGCGATCTGGCGCTGGCCATGACGCGGCGTGTTCAGCAGACGGTACGCCCGGAACTGCGAATCGTCGTCATGTCAGCTACACTGGATCCGGGTCCGGTCGCCGCGTACCTCGGCGATTGCCCGGTCGTGGAAAGTTCCGGGCGTCTCCATCCGGTGGAAATCCAATACATGCGCCAGACCGAGCAGCAGCCACTGACCTCGCGCATTATGCAGGGCGTCACCCGTGCCCTGGATCGGACACCGGGTGACATCCTGGTGTTCCTTCCCGGCGTGGGAGAAATCCTGAAAACTCAGCGCGAACTGGAACCACTGGGTCGCCGGCATTCTCTCGCGGTGATGCCTCTGTTTGGCGACATGCCGGCGGAAGACCAGGACCGTGTGCTCAGCCGCGGCGGTCAGCGAAAGATTGTGCTGGCGACAAACGTGGCCGAAACATCGGTGACAATTGAGGGAATTACGGCCGTCGTCGACACGGGCACAGCAAGGCAGATGCAATTCGACGCGGATGTCGGCCTCGACCGACTCGAACTGGTCAATGTCTCGCAGGCTTCAGCCGACCAGCGCGCCGGACGTGCCGGGCGAACGGGACCAGGGTACTGCATGCGGCTGTGGGACCAGAACACGCATCGGCACCGAGCGGAATTCGAAACGGCTGAACTGCACCGCGTGGACATTTCCGGTGCGGTTCTCCGCCTCTGCGCCTGGGGCGAGTCGCGTGTGGCCGAATTTCCCTGGTTCGAGCGACCGCCAGCTGCCGCCATTGAACATGCCTTAAGGCTGCTGGAACGACTGGGGGCAGTGGCTGGCGGCAATGTCACCGAGCTGGGACAGCAGTTGGTGCAATTTCCGGTATCACCTCGCATCGCCCGACTTCTGGTGGAAGGACAGCGGCTGGGACACGGTGACCGCAGCGCTCTCCTCGCTGCACTGCTGACCGAACGCGATCCGTTCACTGGCGGAAAGGGGGCTTCCAGAGATCTCGGCAGTCCCGGCACCAGCCGCCTCGCACCGCGTACCGTGGCGCAGCATCGCTCCAGATCCGACGTGCTGGATCGCCTGGCAGCCATTGAGGATTTCCTGAGAACTCGACAAACCCAGTCGGATGTCGGGACAATTCATCCCGGAGCAGCCCGGATGGTTGAGCAGGTGTACCGGCAGCTGCAGCGAATTCTGGCTGGCTCGGGGATCAGACGGTTAAGCGTGTCGGATGACAGTGATGAAACACTGCTGCGAGCCCTGGTGACGGCTTTCCCGGACCGCGTCGCCCGGCGACGCGATCCGGGAGGCGACAAGGGCGTGCTGCCAGGCGGCCGCGGTGTGCGACTTGGTCCACGGTCGGCGGTTCGCGAGGCACCGCTGTTCCTGTGCGTCGACATCGACGGACGCGGCACGGATGCCCTGGTGCGACAGGCTTCGGAAGTCCGGCGTGACTGGCTCCCGGAAAGTCTCCTGCGGACAGCAGACGATCTGTTCTTTCATCCTTCCCAGAAGCAGGTTGTCGCTCGTCGCCGGACCTGGTTTGATGACCTCTGTCTGGACGAGACGCCCGTGGCAGTCACGGATCCGGTGGCCGCCGGCGAAATCCTGTTTCAGGCGGCGCGGGCGCAGTTTGACTCCGTGTTTCCAGGCGCCGATGACGGCCTGACCAGTTTCCTGACGCGCCTGCGGTGCCTGCGTGAATGGATGCCGGAACTGCAGCTTCCCGCGTTCGATCGATCACTGCTGGAAAACATCCTGCAGGAACTTTGCCACGGACGTCGTTCGTTCGCTGAGCTGAAACAGGCGCCGTGGCTGTCCGCTTTGCAGGCACGACTGCCTCAGGGGACTCTGGATACGGTGCAGCGGGAGGCTCCCGAGCGGCTGACGGTGCCCAGTGGAAGTCGGATTTCACTGATCTACGAGCCGGGCCGACCGCCCGTGCTGCCCGTACGCATTCAGGAGATTTTCGGATGGCGCCAGACACCCCGTGTAGGCGGTGGGCGAATCTCCGTTCTGCTGCATCTGCTGGCTCCGAACATGCGGCCACAACAGGTAACGGATGACCTCGCCAGCTTCTGGGCGAACACCTATGCGGAGGTCCGCCGTGAACTCAAACGGCGGTATCCCAGACATGCCTGGCCGGAAGACCCGCTGACTGCACAGCCCGTTCGGAAAGGCTAGAATTCCCGGGAAACACCGCAGTGTCCGGAGCACCGTGCCCCGATCACTGCCTCGCCCGAATCCCGGCTACGCATCCCGAGTGGCGCTGTTCAACCGACTGATCTGACGACCTGAGAGACGAGATGAAAAAACTGGTACAGCCGATCAAGTGGCACGGTGGAAAATATTATCTGCGGCAATGGATCCTGGACCTGATGCCTCCGCACCTGCACTACGTGGAGCCGTTTTTCGGGGCCGGATCCGTTCTGCTGGCCCGTGATCCCGCCCGGGACTGGATGCAGACTTCGGAAGGGAAGAAACTGCCCTCGTACCTGAAGGGCGGCAGTGAGGTTGTCAATGACATTCATGGTGAATTGACCAACTTCTGGCGCGTGCTGCAGAATCCGGCGGAATTTCCAAAATTTCAGCGCCGGGTGGAGCTGACTCCGTTCAGTCAGGTGGAATTCGAAGATGCCGCCCGGATTCGGCCGGGAGCCAGTTCCACGGAACGAGCGGTCCGCTTCTTTGTTCGCGCGCGTCAGTCGCGCCAGGGACTGATGCGGGACTTCGCCACGCTCTCACGCAACCGCACGCGAGGCCGAATCAGCGATCAGACGTCGGCCTACCTCGGAGCTGTCGAGGGA
Organism: Planctomyces sp.; assembly: GCA_005809115.1. Taxonomy (GTDB): domain Bacteria; phylum Planctomycetota; class Planctomycetia; order Planctomycetales; family Planctomycetaceae; genus F1-80-MAGs062. The sequence continues at coordinate 3,424 of SYLK01000064.1, forward strand.
CTGACGGATATTCATCAGCGACTCCAGGGAGTCGTCATTCTGAACGAGGATGCGTGCAGCGTCATTCAGCGACAGGACGGCGAACTGACGCTGTTCTACTGTGATCCACCGTATCACCATGAGTCCCGATCAACGACAGGTGAGTACGACCACGAGATGACGGAAGCTCAGCACATCGAACTGCTGCAGACTCTTGCCGGTATTCAGGGGCGGTTTCTGCTGAGCGGTTACAATTGCGCCCTGTACAGCGAATGGGAACAGCGCCACGGCTGGAATCGTCACGAAAAGCAAATTGACAACAAAGCTGCGAGCGGCAAGGCCAAAGAAATCAAGACGGAATGCCTGTGGTGCAATTTTTGAATGCTGCCGCCTGGCCAGAAACTTGTGCAACGGATGGTATCACCGGCCTGACTCGGCCGCTGGACCGTTGTGCAGCCGGGATTCATTCAATTGTCGCGGAGGAAGAATCCAGATCTCGTCGAATTCCTGTGGCTGTTCGGCGCGAAATTGTTCGTGGCGGATCAGTTCCAGAATTGCCAGAAAGATTCCCGCGATCCGCGGCCGGAATTTTTCGCCCTCGAAAAACGAACTGAATGCCGCCCGGCCTTCGGCCAGCACCCGTTCGCGAATCCGCTCCTGATAAACGGCGAGCGGCGTTTCATCCATCCGCACGCTGGATGAGATGTCGATCGCCGGAATTCTCACGATGCGGGACAGCGCACTGACCAGGTCCCACAGTTCCACTTCCCGAATCCGGTCCTCCGAGGGATCCCGCTGCACGTCCGGACGATCGCTGCTGAGTCGGGGATACCGCTCCAGCCACTCCGAGGCGCGGCGTTCCAGCGCCTGCGCGGCCTCCCGGTATCGCCGGTATTCCAGCAGTCGACCGATCAGCCCGGTTCCGGAGTCTTCTTCGGACACAACCTCGTCGGGCGTCAACTGGGCCGGCAGCACTTCGCGACTCTTGATCTCCAGCAGGGTGCTGGCGACGACGATGAACTCGCCGATCAGATCGAAATCAAGGAACTCCAGGACTGCCAGATGGTTCTGAAAATCGGACGTGATTCGGGACAGCGACACATCACATATGTCCACCTCATGGCGCCGTACGAGATACAGCAGCAGATCCAGAGGTCCTGCGTACTGGCCGAGGTCAATTCGGTAATCCATCAGAATCATTGACAATCGTTCCCGTTTCCTGCGGAATGCGGCAGAATTTGCCGGTGGCTGGTGGCGCGGAAAATCCCCCCCGGTCAGCATCGTCGGCGCAATCCGTCTTCCTCCAGCAAATCACGGCAAAACGTTCCGGAGCACCGGGCTTTGGCGCGCGCAGTTGCGATGGCACCCGGCGGGAGTCCTGCCGAGGAAAGCTGGACAGCGATGCTGGATTCCGCGAGGATCCGGTGCGGGAAACTGCTGCAATCGGACGTTCGCAGAGTTGAAGTCCGGTGAGCGTTTGTTGTAGTACGCGCTGGATGCAGTTCGTCCACAGAATTTACAGAGCATCGATCGGTCAGTGGTGTGACCGGATCAGACGGCTGTGCTGAATGGAATTTCGGAAAATCTCAATGCAACGTGTTTTCATTTCGGGAATCGGCGTCGCCAGCTGCCTGGGAAACGATCGCAGGACGTTCTGGAAAAACCTCACCGGCGGCTTCTGCGGCATTGCTCCCCTGACCGAACATGATATCACCGGGATGGAGGTCACAATTGGCGGTGAAGTCCGGAACATGAATCCGGACCGGATCAATGTGAATGATCTTGTATCCACGCGAAAGATGGATCGTGCCAGCCAGTTCGCGGTGTATGCGGCGCATGAGGCTCTGGACGATGCCGGCCTGCCGACATGTGAGATCGGGGAAAACGCCGCGGTGATCCTGGGAGCGGGACTGGCGGGCCTGGAGACGTATGAGTTTCAGATGGAACGCCTGCTGACGAAGGGGCCATCCCGTGTCAGCCCGTTCACGATTCCGATGCTGATGCCGAATGCTCCACCGGGCAATGTCAGTCTGGCATTTGGCGTACGTGGCACGTGCTATACCACAAGCAGTGCCTGTTCGTCATCGGGCCACGCCATGATCGATTCCCTGGAACATCTCAGGCGGGGCGAGGCGGATTTCGTGATCACGGGGGGGACCGAAGCCTCTTTGACACGCCTGGGAATTGCGTCATTCGTCAACATGAAAGCGATGTGTCGCACGATGAACGACCGTCCGCAGCAGTCGATGCGGCCGTTTGACGCCGATCGCAGCGGCTTCATCATGTCGGAAGGGTCGTCTGTCCTGATCTTCGAAACCGAAAGCCATCTGAGGCAGCGTGGCGGCCGAGCCTGGGCGGAAGTGCTGTCAGGACGCTCCACCACCGACGCCTTTCACCTCGTACAGCCCGATCCGGAAGGGCGACAGGCCGTCAGAGCCATCACTGCCGCACTCAGAAGCGCCGGACTGAACCCGGCTGAGATTGCGGAATCCGTCTATGTGAATGCGCATGGAACCAGCACCCAGTACAACGACGCGATGGAAACGGTGGCGCTGCGCACGATTTTCGGTGACAAGGCCGACCGGCTCCACATCAGCTCCTCCAAGAGCATGCTGGGCCACATGATCGGGGCGGCCTGCGCCATTGAGATGTCCGCCTGCGCACTGGCATTGACTGCCGGTACGCTGCCACCGACCATCAACTACTCAACTCCGGATCCCGACTGCGACCTGAATTACATTCCCAATCAGGCCGTGGAACAACAGATGCGGTATGCGATCAACAACAGTTTCGGATTCGGCGGACACAACGTTTCTCTGATTATCGCCAAAGTCGACGACCCCTCACTCGCGCGGTCGGTCCATGACTGACAGCCCACGGGGATGGCCTCGAAATTTCCAACCGCTCCGGAGATCTCTGCCGAATGCTTGAAAATCCGGTTAAAGCCAGCAGTTTTCAGCGGATCACGTTTGAGGGCGGTCCGCTGGGAACTCCTGGCTCGATTCACTCCGAATGACATTTTTCTCACTGTCAGACATGCTGCCCGTTCTGGTCCGCCGAGGACGAGCGATCAGTGAGTTGGTGTGAATCTGCCGCTGCGACCGTCTCCCCTGAACTCATGATCCGCGAGGAATTCTGCCATGTGTCCTGCGTCCGCTGCCAATGCCACCGCTGCTGCCGCTCCTGCGTCGGTGCGGACAGTTGCCATGACAGGGACAACGGGTCTGGTCGGCACAGCGCTGACCGCTCGCCTGCAGCGCGGCGGGACGAATGTCGTCAGGATTGTGCGGGGACGGTCGGCACCTGGAGAGAACGTCCTGCACTGGGATCCAGCCTCCGGTCTGGCCGATCCGGAGCGGCTGTCCAGCGTCGATGCCGTGGTGCACCTGGCTGGTGAGAACATCGCCGCTGGTCGGTGGAACGACCGGCAGAAGCAGCGGATTCGCGACAGTCGCGTCATCGGGACGCGAAGTCTGGTGCAGTCCATTTCCAGATCCAGGCGGCCTCCTGC
>SYLK01000748.1 GCA_005809115.1 Planctomyces sp.
ACACGCTGTCTCAAATCCATTGAGTACGGATTCATTATCGGCATCCTGCCAAAACGACGTGTCTTCCTTGGACCGACAAAAAGTGCTACACCACTTTACTCGGTTTTAACCCATCAACGCAATCGTGAAATGCCCTATTGTTGGCGGAGTGGCGGGTGGAGCGTCATGTGCGGCTCGGCTCCGCAGGCTGGATAAAACCGCGGAAATCCTGATGGTCGAGCGCGGCCCGTATGTGTCGTATGCAAACTGCGGACTGCCTTACCACATTGGCGGTGTCATCGAGAAGGAATCGAGTCTTCTGGTGGCGACCGAGCAGACGTTTCGCAGTCAGTTTGCGGTCAATTGCCGGACACTCGGGCCATTGTCCAGTGGATTGAAAAGGGCACGGAATTCCTGGCGGGAATGGCCAACTACACAGGCATTCAAATGGTCAGGCCCGTGACCCGGGCGGTCGTGGTCGGCGGTGGACAAGAGGATCAGCGCGCTGGCGGCGTTCCTCCAGATGGGAGCCACGATCTACGATCTCGAAGAGGCGGAGCTGTGTTCCTCCCCGCAATTCGGCAGCGCCAAGGACCCGGTGAACTTCGCCGGGATGATTGCAGGCAACATCCTGCGTGGCGATATGCCGGTGTGCCACTGGGATTCGGTGGCCGGCGCGTTCCTGCTGGACGTCCGCAATCCGGCCGAATTGATTCTTGAGTGTTTGCCGGGCGCAGTCAACATCCTGCTGCCTGAGCTCCGCTCCCGCCTCGGTGAACTGCCGAAAGACCGCGAGATCAAGGTCATCTGTCGGTCCGCCCAGCGGGCTCATTATGCCACGCGGATCCTGCTGCAGCACGGATTCAACGCGAGCACCCTGTCAGGTGGTATGCTGGCGCGGGCCATGGGAACCATTGCGAAGGCGGAGCAGACGCCGGAGCAGCCAGGCACATAAACACAGCTGATTTGTCTCAGACCAGGACAACGCGATGGTCCCGGCTGTGTGCAGGCCTGCGCGGGATCGGCTGGAGAGACATGCCGACGGAAGTCAGCGCCGGCCTGACTCTGGCGGCTCTGATCATTCTGCTCAACATCGGCTATCGCCGGCCAGGCGCCTGTGGTCGGTTTGTGCGCGGCTCGGGTGAACTTCCTGAAGGCTTCCTTCCGGTTCGCCGGCCACTGCAACTTCTGCCCGATACTGAACATGTACACAGGCCATGATTTGGCAGTGTTTCCGGGGAGGCGGAATTCGGTCTCCTCAAAAATCTTCGAAACGGCTATCGTTCGGGCTCTCGCGGCTGGGGACAAACTCACCGAGAGTTTGTCGCGTGAATCGTTCATGAAACATGGATGTTGCATGGCAGTTCGCAGATCGTGCACAACCATTCGACACGAATGTCGGGGACAGGGATTACGGAGCGCCGTCGTTCAGGGCGTGGTGAGCGCGAGAGTTGCTGCGTGCCGCCGTGTGGTCTGCGGAGTCCTGCTGGCGTTTGTTGTGTTGATTTCGGCTGCAGGTGTCGTGGCTGAATCGCCGGATGGCACCGCTGGCGCAGGGCTGCCGCAGGGTAACTGGGAGCTGTATGGCGCGGTGGATGTCGGCACGGTGGAGCTGACGAGCGAATCGATCCGGGAGGGGGACCGGAACCTGCAGCGACTGCTGTTGCGGAATGCTGCGGGCCGCCGAACGGTGATCATCACAAGTCAGCGGGAGCCTTCCCGGCTGCATGATGATTTCCGTGCTGCGGTTCAGATTCAGGGGAGTCACGCCGGAATTCAGCTGGCGATTCTGGTGGTATTTCCTCATCAGAACGATCCACGGACGGGCAAACCGCTGACGACGATGATTCCGGGTGAGGTCAGCCGGGTGGCGGACAGATGGCAGACGCTGCGGGCGAGCGGTTCGACGGCTGCACTGGAGAAACAATTGCGCCGGGTGCGGGCAGAGCTGAATCGATCCGACGTCAATGCGCGGGAGGCGTATGTCAGCGGTCTGGCACTGCAGACCGAGGCGGCGCCCGGAGAGTCGTTTGTGGACCTGGACATTGCGGAGTATGGGCCGATTGTGGTGCCTGCTGCCGGAGTGGTTCAGCGAGAGGTGCCGCAGGATTCGGTGGCCGAGCCGCGGGAAGAGACCAAAGCGTTTGTTCCGTTGCAGGTCAAGCTGAATCACATCGTCATGGACGGGCAGCCGGCGATGCTGAGGTTTGCGCCGGATCACGGGGAATCTGCCTCTGACCTGCAGAGGTTGGGTCTGAACGCCGTCTGGATCCCGGACTGCCGCGACCAGCACCGTGCCGGTGAGCTGCAGGACTCCGGGTTGGCGGTCCTGGCAACCCCGCCCTATCCTGAATTCGAGCCGGGAGATTATTCGCAGCTGCTGCATTCGATCCCGCCTCTGGAGACGCTTTGTCCGCGCGTCTCTGGCTGGTACCTGGGGACCCGCGTGTCGCCGGATGATCAGGCGCAGTTGCTGGCTTCGTCCCGAGAAGTGCGCTGTGCTGACCGTCGGCTGCAGCGGGTCCAGCTGGCGGACGTGACGGCAGCCGAGGGTGCGGCGTCGCGTGAGATCGAACTGATCGGGATTGGACGGCACGTGATCGGGAGATCGGAATCTTTCGGGGAGAACCGTAACCAGTTGTTACGGCGGCAGCGGATTGCGGGACCGCTGGCATTTCCCTGGACGTGGATTCAGACGGAGCCTTCAAGCCAGCAGGTGGCATGGCGAAGGCGTGCGGGCGCTCGGCTGCCGCAGGTGGAATTTGAGCAGATTCTGATGCAGGTTCAGGCGGCGATCGTTTCGGGCTGCAAGGGGGTGGGTTTCTGGAAGACCCGGCAGTGGGAGGCAGAAGTGCCGGCGGATGAGGAAACGCTGCTGGGGATTGAGCTGGCCTGTCTGGAACTCAGACTGCTGGAGAAGTTTCTGGCGAAAGGTCGCGTGGACGGGCAGTTGCTGCTGCAGTTTCCGGGCAGCGCGGAGACAGAGCGGACGGAGATCGGTTCGGGACGTCGCCGCAGCGGCAGCATCCAGGCAGCCCTGAACAGTTTCAGGCTTTCCACGAGCGCGGCGGTGCAGGAAGAGCCGGACGGAGCGGACGCGACGGTGATCTCCAGTTCGGGATCCATGCTGATTCAGCTGGTTCACTGGGATCAGAATTCGCAGTATGTCCCCGGCCACATGTCGGCCAGCGAGGTGAGTCTGGTTGTGGCTGCGTCGGAAACTGCATCAGCGTGGCGTTTGTCTGCCACGGCGTTGACGGCGCTGCCCCGCGACGTCGTGGCAGGGGGGCTCCGCCTGAACCTGCGGGATTTTGATCGCTCGGCGTCCGTGATTGTGTCATCCGACACGGAACTGATTCGGTCCGTCGAGCAGATGATCCATCAGGTTGCCGCACGATCGTCTCAGCTGACGATCCGCCTGGCTTCACTGAAGTATCGCCGCGTGCTGGAGACCACCGACCTGCTGCGACAGCTGGGGGCGGTGCCAGGCACAGCCACCCGGTTGTTGTCTCAAGCCAGACAGTCGCTGGATCGGGCAGAGCACGAGGCGAGTCAGCAGGACCATCACGAAGCCGGCATGCATGCTCGCCACGCACTGCGCCTGCTGAGGCAGGTCCAGCATCTCTGCTGGCAGGAAGCCGTTCACGGCATGAACAGCCCCTCAGCGGCACCGCATTCGATTTCCTTTGCAACACTCCCTGATCACTGGCGGATGATGCAGGAAGTACGTCGACGCGAGTCACAGCAGTCGCACAATCTGCTGCCGGACGGAGATTTTGAGAATCCCCAGGTTCTGAGCCAGTCCGGCTGGGAACGCGACACGGCCGGTCGGGCCAATGTGGTGTGTCACGCAGACATCGTGGCCGAGCCGCTTTCCGGCAACTCAATCCTCCGGCTGGCTGCCTGGGATCCCGGCGGTCGGCCCTCTGCGGCGCTGGTCCGACACGACGAGGCGATACCGCTGGTTGTGACGGCGCCGGCCGTGACCGTCCAGGGTGGAGATATCGTTCGCATTACTGGTCGCGTGCGGGGTGGCCGGGTGGTTGAGTCGCAGTCAAAGCGACCTTTGCTCCTGTTTGACTCCGAACTGGGGCCCGAATGCGGAGTTCGGATGCCGCTGACCCCGAACTGGGAACGATTCGAGATTTTGCGCGAGATTGCTCCTGGATCAGACTCGTTTCGATTCATGATGGCCCTGAACTGCATGGCTGAGGCGCATCTGGACGACCTGTCGGTCACGCTTCTGCCGACGGGCGACGGATCGCACGACCGGAACCCGATCGCCCCGGCTCGTCTCACGGGCGATCTGCAATTCATCGAACCCCGCTGATTCCCGCCCGCCCGACCCCATCATGCCGGCGCCTGTGGCGGGGCGATGGTTTCGAGAGAGACACTGGAACTGTATTCCGGACCTGCGGGGCAGGCGGGATGTTCAGGGACGGCGTCCGGGGGGAAAAATGAGTCTGCCGAACGACATCTGATTTGTGGCTCGTCCCGGAGCGGTGGTAAGATGCAGCTGAACTGCGCCGATCCCAATACCGCGTTTCTCGTCGGACTGCAGTTGTTTGACCCATGCCCACCGTTCGTAAAAGGAGCCTCCCGATGACAGTGCCGCACCAATTGTTCTGGTCCGTGGCGATTCCCGTTCTGCTGTCGTGGTCTGCCCAGGCCGCTGACCCGGCCGTCGATCTGAAGGTGGGCGATGCTGCACCTGAGTTTGCCGCGAAGGACCATTCCGGAGAAGTCTGGAAGTCCGCGGATTACGTCGGCAAGAAAATTCTGGTCGTCTACTTTTACCCGGCTGACATGACCGGGGGCTGCACCAAACAGGCGTGTGCTTTTCGTGATGATGCCGCGAAGCTGGCCGAGAAAGGCGTTACCGTGGTCGGCGTCAGCGGCGACTCTGTCCGGAATCACCAGTTATTTCGCAAAGCCCACAACCTGAACTTCCCGTTGCTGGCCGATACGGAAGGCAGCGTGGCTGAGGCGTTTGGCGTGCCGCTCACGCGCGAAGAGAAATCGGTCAAGGCCACGATTGACGGCAAGGAAGAGATTCTGACCCGCAGTCTCACTCCGAAGCGATGGACGTTCGTCATCGACCGGAATGGAAAGATCGCGGCGAAGAACACGTCGGTCGTCGCGGCTGACGACAGCAAGTCGATCCTGGAAACGGTCGCGAAGCTGAAGTGAGTCCTGTCCGAAATGTCATGACAAAAGAGAAAGCCCGGCCTTCCTGACAGGAAGCCGGGCTCGTTCGTCGACGGATCGGAGATCGGGTGGCACCCCGCGGCTCTACTGCTTCTGCAGTTCCTCTGCTTTCTGCTTGAGATCAGCCGCCTTCTTGATCGTTTCTTCCTGTTTCTTCTTCAGTTCTTCGACGGCCTTGGCTGCTTCATCGGATTTCTTGACCGCTTCTTCGGCCGCTTTCTTGGCTTCCTCGGCGGCTTTCTTCGCGGGCTCGACCTTTGCCAGCGCTTTTTCCACGTCGGCGGTGGCTTCGGCTACGGATTTTTCTGCCGCTTCAAGCACTTCTTTGGCAGCAGCGGTGTTGGCTTTGGTTTCGTTCAGCAGTTTGGTAAGAACTTCCAGGTTCGCCGTCTGCGCCTCGAGCACTTTGGCCGCACTGTCCGCTGATGCCTGGCTCAGTTCCTGCCGGCGGGCAGCGGCATCCTTCGCCGCCACGGCGTCTTCGGCGGCCTTCGTCTGTTCCGGGATCTTTGCGGCAATTTCCTCAACTTCCTTCGCTGCGTCTTCCGCTGAGCGAATCGTCTCGACTTTCTCTCGTTCGCGGTCCCGCTTGAAATCCGGCACGAGTTCGATTTCGGGAATCGCGGCCTTCAGCGGCTCCTGACCGGCCTCCGTGACGCCCGTCTGATAAACAAACAGCTTGCGCAGCTTCGTGAGTCCTTTCAGCGACTCCAGTCCGGCATCGGTGATCTTTGTGTCGTAGAGATTCAGGTATTCGAGATTCTCCAGCGCGGCCAGGTGTGGTAGTCCGGCATCTGTCACAGCCGTCCGCTCGAGGTGCAGACGAACCAGTCCCTTCAGGCCGGCCACATGTGCCAGTCCGGCATCGGTGATCTTCGTGCCCCGCAGATTCAGTTCATGAATGGACTGAGAATTCGCGAGTACGGCCAGGACATCGTCACCGATCTCCTTGTCCGACAGATGAAACGCGACGTTCAGTCGCGCGTCGTTCCGGGCCACCTGCATCGCCTGACCGCCCGCCGCCCGAATGGCTTCGATCAGCTGCTTGTCGGCCTCTGACAATTCCTGCTGAGCCACGGCCAGCCCCGATAACATCAACGCACACAGCAGCGCTCCGGTAAACTTCACGACCCACCTCGTATTCCAGCACGGCAGATTCAGACAGCAACAGCGGCGGACACCTGGACACCGCGAATACGTGCAGGTTAGAGGGAATCCGCTGCCGGTGCAACAACTCAAACCAGAACTCTGCCCTGTCCACGAAATTCGAATCCGCCGCGCCACCTGGATCTTGACCTGAGTTGGCCGGATTGCTGTCCGGTCCGCAGCCGCAGGGCGGAATCACAGGCAGACTCGCCACTGAAGTCGGTGCCTGCCGACTAGCGTCCGTGAAGCGCCTCGCTGCGCAGTGAGCGTCCACGCTGCATCACGTCGGTTGAGACATCCGACTGCTTCGGCTGCAGCTCAAAGCGGAAATCGCGGTGGTCGGAGATGTGCCGACCCAGCAGATTGTCGCTGAAAAAGTCCAGCGGAAATTTCTGGTACCAGGGCGCCCGCAGATCGAGAAACTCCGTGCGCGTCTCGAAGCCGTCCTTCAGCAACTGCACTTCCCGAGTCCCATACCAGGTGAAATCCAGTGATGCCGGGGTATAGCCAATGTCCCGGCCATCGATTCTGACCAGCGCTCCCGGTGGCTCGGAATTGATCGTGACGCGACGATGCACACAGCCCATCAGACCGGCACAGAACAAGACAACCGAAAGCAGCATTGTGACGCGAGGCATGGCACCAGACAGAGCCCGAGTTGCAGTCCGCCAGAATTTACTCACGGCATGCTACATCCAACCGGAGTTCCAGGCCAAGACCAGAAAACCGGCCGCCTGCCGAGGATCCTGGATGGGTACGCCTGTGCAGTGATCTTGTTTTTTGTACCGTCAGGCGGCGATCTGCCGGAATGAATGGAGTAACTCGAGCGAATGGGGTGACCGGCATGATCGGTTATGTGGTTTGCGCGGAAGAGGGCGTGTTGCGCGGAAAAGATCCGGCAAATCGGCCTGTGGCAGTGGCGGGGAAAGGTCCGGTCACTGTTACATGAGCCAGGCTTTCTGCACGTTGCGCTGTGACCGGCGCCAGAGGTCAAGGACCAGCCAGGCAGTCAGCTGGCACAGACTCAGGAAAGCATCGGCCGAACAATCCGCCCAGTTCGGAATCCATCCCGGTTGATCAGTCATCCAGGCGGCCGATGAATTCATGCAGCAGAGCTGCGGGCCGCAGGGCAGATTGATCTCAGGCTGCGGTCACGCAACAGTGTGATTCGGGTCAGGAATGCTGCGTTTTCCTGACCCGATTATTTAGCCAGCTGGTTTTTCGGCTGATCCTGAGAGATGTCGACGGAATCAGCAGCGGTTGACCGCCCTGGCGGTCTGCGGGAGAGAACTGTGCCATCATCGCTTGAGACCATCCTTGCATCAGATCGGCTGCCCAGTCTTCCGGAGGTGGCCCTGAGGGTCGTCGAGGTTTCGCGGAGACCGGATCCTGACTTCAATGAGCTGGCCGCTGTGATTCGCATGGATCCGGCGATTGCCGGTCGGGTTCTCAAGACCGCCAATTCCGCGCTGCTCGGGATGCGCTGTCGCGCGACTTCGATTGAATCGGCCGTACCCAGACTGGGGAGTACGATGGTTCGTGCGCTGGTTCTGGGATTCAGTCTGGCGGAGTATCAGGAGCGAAAATCGATCAGTCTGCGACCGTGGTACCAGCAGATCTGGCGTGAGACGCTGACGCAGGCGGCGGCGGCGGAAGTGCTGGCGGAACGGCAGCAGGGGGGGGTGGATCCGGGCAGCTGGTTTCTGGCGGGATTGCTGCAGGATGTGGGTCGCCTGGCGATGTTGTCGACGTGCCGCGAGGAGTACGTGGATCAGGTGCTGGACGTTCGGGATGAGCGGAGTCAGCTGGAGCTGGAGCAGTCGTACTTCGGATTCACGCATGTGGACGTGGGCACGGAGCTGTGCCGGCGCTGGAGTCTGGAAGACAGCATGGTCGAGGCGATGGCTGTGCATCATGCGGCTGCGCATCGCGTGTTCCCGCTGCGATTTTCGTCGCGGACGATGCTGGCTGCGGGGTTGATTACAGCGGCGCATTTCGCGGAGTACCTGGAAGAGGTCAGCCGAAATCTGAGCTGCAGTCGCGAGCAGATCGAAAGATTGCTGCTGCAGGTGTTCGGCTTTCGTCCGAACGACGTTTGTCGTCTGCTGGCGGACGCGGATTCACGGGTCGGCGAATTCGCCGCAGCATTCACCGTGGACATCGGGCAAACCGCATCCCGTGAAGCGATTCTGGCCGAAGCCCAGGAACTGCTCGCCCGGATTGCCGTCAGCAGCCAGCTGCGGCTGGTGAATGCCGGATCCCGCAGACCTGCGAAGGATCGTGGTACGGCGGTCGACGATGAGACTGCCGGCGATCACTGGCGCGACGCGCCAACGGGTGCCTACACCCGCGCCTACCTGAACCACGCGCTGCCGCTGGCGCTGGCGCAGGCGGAAAAGCAGCGAATTCCCGTGGGTCTGCTGCTGGTTTCGCTCGCCACTCGGGCTCGGGTTCCGTCGCCGCAGGCCGAGGAAGCAGGTGCTGTGGAGGTCCGTCAGCTCTCCGAGTCAATCAGGCAATCCATCAGAGTGTGCGACAGTGTGATTCGTTTCGGGAGCGATCAGTTTCTGATCCTGCTGCAGGACATCAATGTGGACATGCTGGTGCTGCTGGCCGACCAGATTCGGCGGCGGGTTGCGCGTGACATCGGCAGTGCCTCGGAAAACGACGCGCCGGTACGCTGTGACGTGGCCGCGATCTATTACGAACCCGTCGGTGGGAAACCACAGACGTCCGACTGTCTGCTGCAGGAGCTGGATCGCGGACACCGCGAGGCCACACGGCAGTCTGGCGGGCAGACGGTGATCCGGGCGATGGAAAACGGCAGGGCCGTCACGGTCGCGTGGCAGGTGCCACAGACGGTTGGGATTCCCCTGGCTGACGGGGCCGCGGCCCTGGTCTGAACCGCCGCGTACCGGAGAGCGGGCTCTACCAGACGTACTTCTTGCCGATTGCCACGGACGTATCGCTGCGTCCCCGGATTTCGCTGACGTCAGCCAGTCGGATCAGCAGCAGGCATTCGGAAGCAGCGCTTCCGGAGTCTGGCTGAAAAAAGAGCCGCCCGGCATTCCACTCATCGTCGCCGTGGCGACCGATGACCGCGACTTCACCGCGATGCAGTTTGACGCGGAACTGATGCTGGTACAGCGGGATTGTATTCTGGCGTACGGGCAGCTGGCTGTTGTTCCCCTGAATGGTCAGACGCGTCGTGGCTGTGCCGGCGTAGATCTGCGGCACGGCCGTCAGCAGCGCCCAGTCGGAGTTCAGCTCTGTCACTGTGACCTCGACGGCACAGCGCAGATTCCGCAGATCCTGGAGCCCCTGGAGTTCTGCGATGGAATCGACCGGAATCACGGCGGGATCGAGAGCGGGCTGGACCTCCAGTCTCGTGACGCCGCGTTCGAACACGGAGAATGTCGGACCAACCGGGAGCTGGAAGTTATGGTCCAGCGCAGCGATATCCGTTTCCGCGGAACCTGATGTGGCCACCTGTGTGGCATCACGCGCAAGGCTTTGCAGAGCCCAGGGCATTGATCCACCGGCGACTCCCACGCGAAACCCGCCCCGATTGAGTCGCTGCCGGTCTTCCGGAGACATGAGTCCGCTTTCGTCCAGTCCTTCCCACACGAGTGTGCGGATGCGGGGATCGCTGACCGGCTGGCGGACGATATTGGCCTCAACGATGGCGGCCTTCAGCACGCGGGACGCGGATTGCTCTGTGTCCGCGTGCTGTGGGCCTGCGTTCTTCCGCAGTTCCGGCCATGTGATATCCATGCCGTCGGGATCGCCATCCGATCGAAACAGGGCGCAGCCGCTGATCACAAGCAGCGTTGCCAGGACGGGGAGTGACAGGGAAGACTTCGCGCACATGTCTGAATTCACTGCCTGACAGGTTCTGAGTCAGCGGTGTCCCGCTGCGGCCTGAAGCCTGGGACTGCAGCGCGGACTCAGATATCGTACGTGTCGTGAAAGCCGAAAATTCGGCGGCACGAGAACTCCGGAAACCGGAGCGGGATCCGGAGTGCCGCGGGACACTACGACACATGATCGATCTGAGTCAACGCGCGTTTTCTGCGGGATTCCGGATGTTGCCCGAAATTCCGCGGAAATCCGGGGCAGCCCGGAATCCGACGGCTTTCTGATTCAGACGGGTGGCCGGACCTGCCGGTCATGGGGCTGTGAGATGCAGAAAATGCCGATTCGGACGGGAGAGGGCCACGATACTCATCGGATCATTTCTGATCGACCGCTGAGGCTGGGTGGCGTCCAGATTGACGGTGCCGGATTCGGGCTGGAGGGACACAGCGATGCCGACGTGCTGCTGCACGCCGTCACCGATGCATTGCTGGGAGCTGCCGGACTGGGCGACATCGGCGACTGGTTTCCCGACACCGATGATCGCTGGAAAGGAGCCGATTCGGCCGAGCTGCTGCGGATCGTCGCGGCGGACATTGCGCAGCGGGGGTGGAGAATTCTGAATCTTGACTGTACGATTCACGCTGAACGGCCGAAGCTGACGGTATGGAAACCGGAGATTCGGAAGCGCCTGGCGGACCTGCTGGGCGTCACACCGGGCGAGGTGAACGTCAAAGCCAAGTCCGGTGAGAAAGTGGGGCCGGTCGGCCGCGGGGAGTGTCTGTCCGCAGATGCTGTGGTGTTGTTGTGGCACACCGGACCGGCCTGAGTCCCTTGTGTCACCATGCAGGGAAGCGGACCATGCCATTTTCCGTGAGGCCTCACCACCATATGCCAAAACAGCTGCGATATCTGGGGATCGACCCGGGACTGCAGCGGACCGGGTATGCCGTGATCGAGCGCACGGCGCTCGGGCCGGTGCTGCGTGAAGGCGGCATCATTCAGTCCACAGCGCAGAGTCCGCTGCACCTTCGCGTCCAGGAAATCAGCGTCGGACTGCGGGAGATTCTGCAGGAATTCACCCCGGGAATCGTGGCGATCGAGCAGGTTTTTTCATTGTCCCGGAACTTCAGGTCCGGACTGTTGCTGGCTCATGCGCGGGGAGCCATCCTGCTGACTGTGGCGGATGCGGGAATTCCGGTGGTGCATTACAGTGCCACGCAGATCAAGCGGCTTCTGACGGGCAGTGGCAGGGCGCCCAAGGAGCAGATTCAGCATGCAGTCCAGGCTGAGCTGCGTCTGGCTGCGCTGCCCGAACCGAACGACGTGGCGGACGCGTCGGCAGTGGCACTGTGCCTGTATCATTCCGTCCGAATCGCGGCCTGATTCTTCTCCTGCGTGAGGTGTCTGTTGATTACGCGTATTACGGGCGTTCTGGTCGCTGTCAGTGACGTCGCCGCCACAATTCGCATCGGAGGTTTCGAGTATGAAGTGCTGATACCTGACCTGGTGCGGCGTCAGCTGTCGCCCCGAATCAACGACGAAATCAGCCTCAGAACGATTGAATACCTTGACGGCAATCCGCAGCAGGGTCGACTCATCCCGAGGATCGTGGGCTTCACCTGCGACGCGGAAAAGGAGTTCTTTGAACTGTTCTGTTCCGTGGACGGCGTCGGCGTGAAAAAGGCGCTGCGCGCAATGGTGCGTCCGGTTCGCGAAGTTGCCGAGGCCATTGAGGAACAGGACGTGAAAACGCTGAGCACACTTCCCGGCGTGGGACCTGCCGTGGCCGAACGAATTATCGCCAAGCTCCGCCGCAAAATGACCAAGTTCGCCCTGATGATCGCCGCCAGTGTGCCAGCCGGTGAAGAAGGCACTTCCGATCTGATGTCCGAGGCTTACGAGGCCCTGCTCAGCGTGGGACACTCGCCGTCCGATGCACGCGACCGCCTCGAGACCGTCATGGCCACCCGCCGTCGCTTCAAATCCGTGGAAGATATTCTGGCCGAGATCTACCAGCGTCAGCGGTCGTCCTGAGCCGTCACCAGACCGACTCGCAGGTCCATCACATTCGTGTGGGTGGGACCGATGACCAGCAGTGCCCCGAGCGTACGGAGGATCGGGCAGGAGTTGTTGATTCGCAGCGCTTCTGATGGGTTCAGCTGCAGCGCACGCATCGTCCGGACGATCGACGCATCCGCTACCGCGCCGGCGGCATCCGTCGGGCCGTCGTCTCCGTCCGTCCCGCCTGACAGCAGGGTCAGGCCGCGCCAGATTTCCGGCTCGGGTGCCTCCGCAAGCGCCGCCAGCACCAGTTCCTGATTCCGTCCGCCAAGCCGTGGCACGCTGACAGGGGCCAGCTTCACCGTTGGTTCGCCGCCGCTCAGCAGGCAGAGCCGATCACTGGTTGTCGCGACCCCGGGGGACTCCGCGGCTGCGTCACGGCATCGCATCTGCCGCATCAGCCGAAACAGCTTTCGGCCTTCTTCCGCGGCCTCACCCTGATTGTCCGAGCCCAGCATGATGACGGTGTACCCCAGATCGATCGCCTCATCCTTCGCGGCTGCCATGGCAGTGGCGTTGCTGCCGATAATCTGATTCAGCACCTCACATCGCGGACCAGCTGACGTGCGCCCCTGTGTCACATCCTGCGCCTGACGCAACGCCTGTTCACGCAGGAACTCAGTGACCTCGGCCGGAATCCGACCATCAAGCAGCCCGCGACGTTCCAGCACTGTCAGCGCATCGCGGGCCGTTGATGGGCTGGCCACCGTTGGTCCGGATCCGATAATTGGAAGAGGGTCGCCCACGACGTCGGAGATCACGAGAGCGATCAGCGTTCCGGCTCGGCAGGCGGCCGCCAGCTGTCCGCCCTTGACCATGGACAGCTGGGTGCGCACCAGATTCAGCTCATCAATCGGGGCGCCGTCTGCGGCCAGAGCACGCGTCACCGCCAGTTTTCGTTCCAGCGACACCGCTGGCGGGGGCTGGCAGAGCAGGGCACTGGCGCCTCCGGAAATCAGCGTCAGACAGAGATCGTCCGGCCCCAGCTCCTGAACCCGCCTCAGGATTTCGGCAGTTCCTGCCACTCCCGCAGCCGTCGGTTCGTTGATCCCGGGAGGCCTCGCTGCGTGCAGGTGAATTCGGGTCAGCGCCCTGACGCAGTCCGAAGGCACGTTCACCCAGCCGGAGATCTGACAGCTCGAGGGACAACTGGCCAGCGCCTGTTCGACTCCCGCAGCCATTCCGGCCCCGGCTTTTCCAGCACCGACCACTTCGATCCGCCGCAGTGCCGACATCCTGAACCGCCGTCCGCACACCACCAGCCAGTCGCCGTCCAGCCGAATCTGACTCGCCGTCAGGCGCGTCGAATCGACAGCTGCCACGCCGGCTTTCCAGATTCTGATGGCATCGTCACGAGAATTCATGGGCTGACAGCGGGAAACGGGACACTCCCCATCGGTGCCGTCTTTTCACGGCGGCGCTCAGGCGCTGGGACGCATGTGACCATATGTTGACAGAACTTCAAAGAGATCTGCTGACACTCGAATCTCCTCGTCGGCAAAATCCTGCAGCCAGCTCCGATCCCAGATGATGGCATCGGCCAGAATCCGCGTCAGTTCTTCCAGCGTCATGGAAACTTCCGGTTCCGATACGGTTGCTGTCTGCTGTTCATCCGCCCCGATGAACAAACGTAGTCTGGGTCGCATCCGACCGTCCTTGATCATGAAATTGTGCACCAATTTTCAGGAACTGCCACAGGAAACTGCTGACAGGTGTCCGCAGCTGCGGGAGTCTCTGAAACCGCCTCTTCCCCTTGAACACAATTATCGGGTGAATTCGACGGGAGCATTCATCGAAAATTCGGATTGTGTCGGTCGTTCCGCTTCGGACAGTTCTGACAGTTCCTCCGGCCGCACCGAGTTCCGCGGAGAAGGGGCATCCGGAACGCGGAAAAATCCTCACAAAAATCCTTCGCGGCGTTGCCTTTCAGGGCGAAACGACTGCACGTGCCGCCAACCGCATTCCCGCAAACACGCCATCGCCGGCGCGCGGCGGCAGGTGCTGGACGAGACATCGCCGAAACACAACGGGGGCATTCTCCTGGTGCCTGCCTTTGCCTCAATCCGGAATAGCGGCCGATGCGAGGATCACGGCCGATGCGAGGGTGGCGATTGACACGGATGGCGATTGACAGGGATGGCGATTGACAGGGATGGCGATTGACAGGGATGGCGATTGACAGGGATGGCGATCTCGACTGGAATCCGGTTTCCGGTGTTCGGTACCAGAACCGTCGTTGCTGATGGTGGTCCCAGCCGTGTCGGAGGATGCCAGAAGCCATGAATCTCAGTCCGTGCAGTGCAGCGGCAGTCGCAGAAACATCGCAATGGGTCAGCGCAGCGGCTGCGCGATGGCAGAACGGCTACACGCTCGATCAGCCGTTCTACACCGATCCGGCGATCTTCCGGATGGACCTGGAACGGGTTTTCTGGCGACACTGGCTGCTGGCGGGGCACGTCAGCCGGATTCCCGACCCGGGCGATTACTTTCTGTATGAGATCGCAGGTGAGTCGATCATTGTCGTGCGCGACAAAGAGCAGCAGATTCACGCGCACTACAACGTCTGCACACATCGCGGTTCGCGTGTGTGTTATGAGCCCTCGGGACACGCCATGGCGCTCGTCTGTCCCTACCATGCCTGGACCTTCGGTCACGATGGTTCCCTGCGCGGCGCCCGCGCCATGCCGGATGACTTTGACCGATCGCAGCACGGACTGCGTTCGTGTCCCGTGACAGTGCGGCATGGTCTGATCTATGTCTACGTGGGCGACGAATCGCCGCCTGAGTTTGATTCCGTTCTGACCGATACCGATCCCTTCCTGTCGCCGCATGAACTGCAACAGGCGAAACTGTGCCGACGAATGACCTGGGAAATCAGGGCCAACTGGAAACTGGTTCTGGAGAACTTCGCGGAATGTTACCACTGCGGTCCGGCGCATCCGGAGTACTGTGCGATCATGGAACATGGCATGCCGCTGTCCACCGGTCATCGCAGGGAAATGGACGAGCTGGAAGCGCGGGCTCGCGCATGGGAAACGACAGCGCAGGCCCTGGGGCATTTCACCGGGGCCGTGAAACCGATGGCGAGCACGCTGACCTCCGCCTCACGCATCCCGATCGGGAGCGGCCACCAGAGTCAGAGCCGAGATGGACGCCAGATTGCCCCGCTGATGGGGCGATTTCAGGTCAACGATGGCGGACTGACGAGCGTCCGGGTTCATCCCGGTGGGTATGTGATTGCTCCCTGTGACTATGCGATTGTCAATCGATTCACACCGCTGGCCGCTGATCTGACCCTGCAGGAGATCCTCTGGCTGGTGCATCCGGATGCGGTCGAGGGAACAGACTATGATCCGGAAGAAATCATGTACCTCTGGCGGGTCACATCGGACGAAGACCAGCGGATCATTGAGGAGAATCAGCGGGGTGTCAGCTCCCGCGCCTACCGCCCCGGACCGTACTCAAGGACGGAAGACGGTCCCAATCGATTCGTCCGCTGGTACCTGCACGAACTTTGTGGTCGGGATTCGGGTGCCGA
>SYLK01000749.1 GCA_005809115.1 Planctomyces sp.
ATGGAGGGCAGCTCCGGCGTCACTGGCAGGACTTCCACGTACATCAGCCGGCGCAGTCCGGCAACGCCGTAAGTCAGGGGATTGCAGCGAATCACCCACGCCAGCCAGCCCGAATCGCCTCCGGGAAAGAACGATCCCGACAACAGCCACAGCGGCATCAGGAACACGCTCATCACGGCATGAAATCCATGGGTCGAATTCATCGGCCATGCAATCAGGAATCCCAGGAGTGTCAGCTCCATGGCGCTCAGCGACAGAAAGCCGGTCGCGGCGATCGCTGCCCCCACGGACCACCGCAGCTCCAGCGGTGGCGACAGTCCGATCAGGGACAACAGCGGTCCGATCAAAAGAAACAGGCCGGCCTGCCACAGCGCCAGAATCGTGCCGCCCGCAACTTTGCCCAGTACGATCGACTGACGAGGAACTGGCGCCACAAGCACACCCTGCAGAAATCCTTCCCGTCGATCCTCGATGATCGAAATCGTGGAAAAGATCGCGGTGAACATCACGATCAAAACCGCGGTACCAGGAAAGAAGAACTCCTGGTAACTGATCCTCCCGGGCAGAGCCTCGGCCCACGTGGGCGGCTGAAAAGAACTGTGCAGTCCCGCCCCGAACAGAACCCAGAAAATCACAGGCTGGCCGATGGATCCCACGATGCGGGTTCTCTGACGCAGAAACCGGAGCAGTTCCCGCAGCGCCAGACCGTAGGCTGCAGCCAGGACTGACGGTCCCGGCAGCGGTGCCTGATGCACGGCGAAGTTGTTCATGTACCGACCTCCTGGCCCCGCAGGGAGTGACCCGTCAGATTCAGAAAAACGTCTTCCAGTGAAGGGCTCGCCGCCTCAATGGACAGGATCTGGTCCCGAAAGCGGTCCAGAACAGCCGGGAGCCGATCGGCCGCGCGATCAATCTGAAACGCCAGTTCCCCGCCCGTTTCTCGACAGGGGGCCTCCAGCATCGCGCACAAGGATGACTTCACGGCCGTGTTGTCACGGCATCGGATCGTCAGCCGCTCACCGGTCAGGGACGCTCGCAGCTGATCCGGACTTCCCAGTGCGACGACGCGACCGCGGTCAAGCAGCAGCAGACTGTCGCACTGCTCGGCTTCTTCCATCAGATGGGTCGCCACGATCACCGTGGTTCCGAATTGGCGCCGCTGCTCGCTGATCAGCGCCAGAAATTCCTGACGAGCCCACACGTCCAGCCCGCTTGTCGGCTCGTCCAGCAGTACGATAGCTGGCTGATGGAGCAGCCCCTTGGCCAGTTCCACTCGCCGCTTCAATCCGCCCGAGAGAGTGCTCACCAGCGCCGACATGCGGTCTTCAAAACGAAACCGCAGGGCCAGTTCCGCGATTTGCTCTCGAAGCACGTTCTGTCGGATGCCATACAATCTGCCCTGACAATGCAGGTTCTCCGCCACCGTCAGTCGTCCGTCGAGGGCCGGCGACTGAAACGTCACGCCGATGTTCCTGCGCACCAGGATCTGCTGAGTCCGCAGGTCCAGACCAGAGACCGACAGGTGACCGGTCTGAACTTCCAGCAGTGTGCTGAGGAGGCGAAACAAGGTGGTCTTGCCGGAACCATTCGGTCCCAGCAGACCAGCCATGGCTCCGGGAACGACGCTGAACGACACATCCACCAGCGCCGGCGTCAGGCCGTAAGCGTGAGAGACATGTTCGGCTCTGACGGCATCGCGCTGGGTCAGCTCCATAGTTCACACGTCAGGTGAAACGATGTCGCTGCCGCCGGACTGGCAGCAGGCGAGTCACTCATGGGCTGCCCCGCCGGCTTTCGCGTTGGCACGCTGAGTGGCCTCCCAGGCCGCGACATCCCTGCCCCAGGCACCGGCCTGAGGCGCCGTGCTGGTATAATAGGAAACACCGATGTCGGGCATCAGAGCCAGCGGCAGACCAATCGCGAGAATGGTCGTCGGTGCCAGAAGCACATACTTCCAGTTGCCTTCGAACTTCAGGTGCATGAAAAACATCATGACGCACAGTGCTTTTGCCACGGCCACGGCGAAGACCAGCACAATCGTCACGGGCTTCGCAAAATGCAGGACGTCAAACACCACCGACAGGGCCGTGCAGCAGCACAGGACCAGGAAGATCGCGAGATAGTTCACGTGGTGCGTGGCGTGACTGTCGTGTGACATTACAGGGGAACTCCCGATCGATGGCTGTGCGGCGAAGACCAGACACCCGGACGCAGGAAGACCTGCCAGGTGTCAGGATTGTCAGTGAATAATGTACAACAACGGAAACACAAAGATCCACACAAGGTCCACGAAGTGCCAGTACAGTCCGCTGTTCTCCACAAAATCTGACCATTTCTCGTCCAGTCGATCCCGCTGCAGCAGCACCACGGCAAACAGGATCATGCCCACCACGACGTGAATCGCATGAAAACCCGTGATCAGAAAATAGATCGAGGCGAACAGGTTTCCGTACAGCATGACATGTGGCTGAAAAACGCCGCTGCTCACGGCGCCGCCCCAGGTTTCGTCCTTCCGCAGCAGCTCCAGAAACTCCTCGACTTCGGACAGCGTCAGCGGCGGAAATGATTCGCCGGGTTTCAGGGCGGCGCGTGCCGCACCGTATTCCGGCCCGGAGGCGGGCATGGACAGTGAAACATCCGCAACCAGGTGCTCATGCAGCCGGCTGTACTGTCGGAACAGCTCCACATCCTTCGCGGCCTGCGGCCTCAGTACCTCGGCACGAGAATCGCTGGCTCCTTTCGGGAGTTCTGCCCCGGCACCGAACGCAGCAATCTGATTTGCCACTGTGGAGATGTCGTCCCGCTGAGTGACATCAATCATCCTGTAGTCCGAATAGACGGCGAAACGTCGGCGGACCACCCGTTCGAGTTCCCGGTCCACCTTCCGCATGGCCTGCAGCGGGGTCTCCGCGATATGCCCGGGGAGAATGTCGTGGGAAAATTTTCCGGCGTACTCCACTGCCTTGATGCCCAGAAACAGAAATGCCAGTCCCAGGGTACCAGTCAGAAATCTGCGAGCCCGGCTGAAATCGCGGGAGACCATTGCTTCGTGCGCCAGCACCACCAGGTAACTGGATACGATCAGGACGAACGTGTTCACCCCGCCCAGAAAGACGTTGATGTGCGTGTCGGCCGGGTTGCTCGGCCAGCCGTGTGATCCCAGACGCAGCACGATGTACGAGCCGATGAAGGCCGTGAAGAACATGATTTCAGTGCCGAGGAACAACCACATGCCGAGTTTTGAGTTCGGGATGGGGATCCCCATTTTCAATGCACTGGGCTGAGCAGAGTGTGACATGAGTAGTAAGACTCGAACTAATGACTGGCAGGCAGACCGGGCATGATCCTGCGAGCAGGAAACACATCAGGCCAACAAATTCGAAACACGGAACTGCGAGAGGCTGACAATCGTCATGTTCCACTGGCGTCGGAACTCACTCGCTCTAACTCCGTCGCAAACTTTTTCAGTCGGTGTCTGTCCCGATCATTTCAGGGTCTCTTCAGTCTTTTCGGGATTCCAGCAGCCGCACCGGGCGGCGCGAGGTTCTGACGACCTGCACTGTCCGGTGTCCTAAAAACTGGCCAGTTCCAGCCCGGAAGTCAGGCGCAGAAAATCAATCAGCAGACTCAGCAGCAGCGCCGGCAGACAGATCAGAGAGCCCAGCATCAGTTGCCGCGCACGCCCGTCC
>SYLK01000750.1 GCA_005809115.1 Planctomyces sp.
GGATCAACTCCGCCGTCGTCGCCGTCGTCGTTGGATGCAATTAGAGTTCCCGCGGCATTCCAGATGCCCATCTGCACATCGTAATTATACGGGTCGTCAATGTCGAGATGCACGGTCCCGCCGGCTGTACAGAAGCGGTAGAAGTCATACCCCTCCGTGGCTCGACCGCTCTGCAAAATCTCGGCGTGCGCAATCGTGGTCGAATCCAGGATATTTGCATTCGCGTTTGTCGTGAAACTCGCAGCGGAGATCACCTGTGCCCCGGCAAACGTACCGGCACTTGTGGACAGCACTGGCGCTGCCGAGGTCGTTGCAGCCAGGGCCACCAGGGCCACTGCAGAAAACAAGATCTGACGCATAAAACTCTTCCTTAATCTGGAAAACTCTTGACCACCAGCCCCTGCCAATGCAAGGGCTGACGATCACATGTATTGACGTGACGAGTTTGCGAACACCGCAGACTCGAAATAAACACAGAATGTGGCACAACCTGAACTGGCGTTGACGCCATGGCGTCAACCCTGACTCGGTTTTGTGAAAGCCAGCCCGATCCTGGTCAAAGTTCACTCCGCAGGCTGGACATTCCTGTCCCACAGCGATCCGACGGGGAGGAAAGGCCATCCTGCGCGGGAATCAAGAACTGACCGAACACCGCAGGTCCAGGTTCTTCCGGATGGCAGCTCACACGGCGGCGCACTTTGGCGGCTTCAGCGGACCATCGGGGATTGGATTCATCACTTTGCCGACTGCTGTCCATGGCAGAGCCACGCAGGCTCCCGGACCGCCAAGCAAGTGGGCCAGATTCCAGGAGATTCCGCTGCCAGAGAATTCACGCACTGGCTGGTTCGGCTGCCATCCGCAGCCAGCGACACCCGTTTCACCGGCGAAAGCCCAGACCTGTTCTGCCGGCTCGGAACGATGCCTCAACGGAGGCGCCGACGATTGATTTTCGGCTCCAGCACCGTGGTAGACGCCCGAAATAAAGGCGCCCTCCGCGCACGACGCGAACCCTGCCGCCATCAACGCGGCCAGGAATGCAGTCGATATGCTGAGGCACCCACCGGACACTGTCACGTCCTCATTGCTCTGCCGTCAAACAAACCTACCCGTCGTTAAACTACACAACCTGCGCTGCCCTTGCAAACAAAAATCCGAAATTCCACGTCAAGCCCCTGTCCAGAAACCAGAAACAAATCCGTGGAGCCGCGCCCGTCAGGAAGCGGGGTTTGATCTCCGCGTCCTGACGAGCGCGGCTCCGAATCACACGATTCCGATCATGGACGTGTTTCTGGACAGGCTCTCATCTGGCGATGCGCAATCCAACGTCAACTTTGCGACGCGGCTCAGCAGTAGCTTCGCCCTCCCGAAAATGGTCCGTGTCACGGTATTGGGACGGAGTCCCGGGGGTCTCTCAGGAGGGAAAGCAAGTGCTCATCGTGCAGGCTGGTGACGCGGAGCGAGCACATGCTGAAGTCCCCGATCGCCGTGTGGCGGTTTGGCACGGAAACAGCGAAGGCTCCGGCGGCGGCGGCGGCTCGAGTACCCGTTTCACTGTCTTCCAGGACGAGCATCTGGTGCGTTTCCACGCCGAGCTGCCGGGCAGCTTCCCGGTAGATTTCCGGGTGCGGCTTGCCGTGGGTGACATCTTCGGCGGTCAGCGTGACGGGAAACCGATGCAGCAGGTCGAATCGCTGCAGGAGTGTCGTCATATAGCTGCGAGGTGACGAAGTGGCGACGGCTTTGGGCAGTTCGAGGCCTTCGATCAGTTCCAGCAGGTGCAGCAGACCGGGCATGGTGTCCAGGCAGTGCACGGCGATGGCGTTGAACAGTTCTTCCGTCTCGCGCATCAGAACGGCAATGTCGTCCTCAATGCCCGTCATCCGCTTCAGGACCAGAAAGGCTTCATTCGCCCGTCGCCCCAGCATGGCGTGACGAATGTCATCCGTCATTTCCCGTCCACGCCGTTGCAGCAGCTGCTTTCCGGCCAGATCGAACACGTCCTCCGTGTTCAGCATCAGTCCGTCCATGTCGAAAACGACTGCCCGAATTTCCGGTCGCGATCTCATGACAGCAATTCACCCGGCTGGCCGTGCCGATAACTCAGATCCAGAAGTTCCATGGGATGCACCACCGGAATCGTGCTGCCGCGTTCCTTCAGCTTCGCCTGCAGC
Source organism: Planctomyces sp. (assembly GCA_005809115.1). Classification (GTDB taxonomy): domain Bacteria; phylum Planctomycetota; class Planctomycetia; order Planctomycetales; family Planctomycetaceae; genus F1-80-MAGs062. The sequence goes on from SYLK01000750.1 coordinate 2,172, forward strand.
TGCAGTGAACAACCAGCGTTTCCGCTGACGATCAGGTCCGGTCGAACATCCAGCAGGTGCCGGACGCGGCGATCTCCCAGTCGATCCGACATTTCCGGCTGCGTCAGGTTGTAGCTGCCGGCCGCACCGCAGCACAACTCCGGTTCCGCCACAGCCTGCAGCGTGATTCCCGGAATCAGATTCAGCAGGTCCCGCGGCTGCTTCTGAATCCGCTGCGCATGCTGCAGGTGACAGGCGTCCTGATACGCCACAGCCGCGTCAATCCGACCATCCGGCGGCACAGGTCCGAGGGCCATCAGGAATTCCGAGATGTCTCGCACCTGACGGCAGAATTCCTGACTGGCAGACGTCGCAGCTGTCGACTGCCCCGAGTGAGCGTGGAGTTCTTCGTGGATATGCCCATAGTCCTTCAGCATGGCACCACAGCCTGCGACATTGACGATAATCGCGTCGAGCTTCTCGCCGGCAAACGACGCCACGTTCTGCTGCATCAGCTGCAGGGCCGGTGCCGAAGCGCCGCTGTGATAATGAATGGCCCCGCAGCAACCCTGATTCTGCGGGATGACCACGTCGCAGCCGTTCCGCTGGAGCACTCGCGCAGTGGCCCAGTGCACATGGCGGAACATTGCGTCCGCCACACATCCGATAAACAACCCGACACGCGCCCGCCGTGGCCCATGGGCCGGCAGGAATCCGGGCAATTCGGCCTGGCGTGGCCTCAGCCGCGGAAGCTGCTGCTGCATCCGCTGCAGCTTCTGCGGCAGCAGCCGCGTCAGCCCTGTGGCTGTGACCAGTCGATCCAGTCCCAGCTGCTGCATCCAGCGAGCCGGCAGCAGTGCCAGAGCCATCCGTCGGCGGTTCGGAAACAGACCGTACATGATCCACCGGTGAAACCAGTCCGGACGGACGGATCGTGCCGGCTCGCCGGAACCAGTCCCGCCCGCAGAGGGAAGGCGAATGCCAGCGGCACTGAGCTGCTGCATCTCGACCCGAAACGGTTCCAGCAGTCGCCCGTACTGCACGCCGGAAGGACAGGCCGTTTCGCAGCTGCGGCAGTCGAGACAGAGATCCAGGTGGTGGCGCACCTTGTCGGTCAGCTCCATGCGACCATCAACCACCGACCGCATCAGATAGATCCGACCACGCGGACCGTCATTCTCGTTTCCCGTCTCGACATAGGTCGGGCAGGCCGACGTGCACAAACCGCAGTGCACGCAGTCCAGAAATCGCTCATACGGAATCGACTGCCCGATGACCGGCAGCCGCTTCCCGGATTCAGCTTCCGTTTCGGTTCGGGGCCGGGTGTCGAGGAACGTATTCATGATTCTCTGATTTTTTCCTGTGCTCAGCCGCCCACGGCAAGGACATGACCTGGGTCAAACATCTGCTGGAGTGCGGCCGCCAGATGGCGGTTCTCGTCGGAGACGTTCGTGTGCCGCAGCGGGGGAATCGCAGCGGTGCCTGACCATTTCAGCAGATCCAGCGAACCAATGCCATCGGCCACAACGCTGCTGAGTCGCTGCAGGCAGTTTTCACCATCTTCGGCTGTGGAGTTTCTGCCGGGATCCGAGTACGACGGACGAATATACAGCACACCGTTCCCGGCACGACCCAAAACCAGATAGTTCGTATCCGCCAGAAGTGAAATCGCCGACGTCACCCGTGACGGGACCGTTGTCAGCCGCAGCAGCCACGAATCGCTGGTCGCTGCGTGCTGCGCGGCGGCCACCTGCTGATACCAGCCCACGGCCGCATCTGCGTGAGCGTCGGTCTGCCGGTCTCGATCGTCTGCGATGCCACCACTCAGTCCCCGCAACTCATCCGCCAGTACATCCAGCTGCCATTGACAGACAGTCGAGGAACCCTCCACCGCCAGGACGAGAAACATCGCCCCGTCCGGCAGCCCGGCGCCCCGGTCTGAGACGGTCAGATGGCCCAGCAGAGATTCGGCCGCC
>SYLK01000751.1 GCA_005809115.1 Planctomyces sp.
CTTGGCGCTCACGATTCCCATCGTGACCGACTGGCTCAGACCAAACGGACTCCCGACTGCCAGAACGAAGTGTCCGATGTTGACGGCATCGCTGTCGCCCCAGCGAGCTGTGGCGCTCCCGTTGTCGGCAATCTGCATGACCGCCAGGTCACTCTCGGCATCCCGATAAACTCGCTGCGGATGAATGATCTCGCCGGTTGACAGGTGAATACTGATCTGGGGCAGTTCCGCGCCCCGGATGACGTGATTGTTCGTGATGGCGAAGAGACCGCGCGACTGCAGGCTCCGCATCAGCACTCCGGAACCCGTCTCTTCGACCTTTCGGCCGTTCTCGGCACGCACGGCCTGAATGTGCACAGCCGTCGGCATTACCTGCGCAGCGATTTCGGCAATATGCTCACCACTTCGCAGTAACGCCTGTCCGCCGACCGGAACGGCATCCGCCCGAACTGTCTCCGGAACCGCGTCTGCCCGGGGGGCCAGACCCAGTCGCTCAAGGTGCCCGCCTGCGGCGAGACCCAGAGCAAGCATCGAGACCGACACCAAACTGGAACTGAATCGTCGCGCCATCAACGGATTCTCCGAGGGAAAGCAGAACCTTCCGTGGCGCGGCTCCTTCCGCCTGAAAAAAATCATGTGACATTCCGAACATGGCTTCGTCTGGCGAGATTCCTCGCCGCAAAAAACGGCCGACGTTCGGCTGACTGGCGTCCGGCATCCTGCGGACAGCCCGAAAAACGGCCACTCCGACGCATCGCCGCTCTGTTGCAGGATCCGCCGAATGTCCCAGCATTCGTATCGAGCAGCGGAATCCGCCAACGCAAGCGGATTTCGGTGATATCCGCCGCTCACCACCACCGCCTCGGAAACCAGGCGTCAAAGTCGGCTGGATCGTCAGAAGCCCATTGCAGTGCACTCACAGCCCTCGGGTGTCAGCACCGCGCCCGCCCCGCAGCACCGCGCCCGCCCCGCAGCACCGCGCCCGCCAATGACGCCGGTCGGCCTGACGGAGTCACAACGGGTCTGGTGCATCGCGACCGGCGACCAGGGCAGGAATTCGGTTGCACCAAACACGCCGTTGATCCCAAAATTCAGATATGCCGAAGATGCACCTGAGACGAGAATACAGTGGAACGTCGCGTCGTTCGACTGGCCGTGCCTCTGCGATTGCTGACGCAGCGCGAAGACATCGCCGCCTCAGGCCGAATCTCGGGCGTGACCTGCAGTCTGATGACACCCGCTTCCTGGAGATGCAAAGATGCCGTGGTTCAGTCGATTTACGCGTTTTGGTGACGTTCATCTCGTCTTTGGACAGGAACGGACGATTTCCTGCGGCCTGGCCTGCATCATCATGGCGGCATTCAAGATCAATAAGCTCGAGCCGGGGAAAAAGGCGCTGTATGATGATGACGGCATTCTGGCAACCGCTGTGAAGGTCCTGGGGCCGAATCCTCTGGGAACAGCAGGATTGAACAATCCACAAATGGTGCAATTGCTGAACGATCCATCCCTCAAAATGCCCGGCTGGAACCTGTCGACGCTGTCGCAGACACAAGTGACCGACAAGATCATCAAGGAAGTCAAGGTCGAGAGCGGACTGGGGCCCAGCGTTCAGGTGACGCCGGTGATCGTCGGGGTCGACTGGAAAGGCGGAGGTGGCCACTGGGTGCTGATCGATACGGTCCGCAGCGTTCTGGGCAAGCTGTACGCGACCGTGTGCGATCCATGGGACGGCAGCGTCCACGTGGTCCCGCTGAAAAAGGGAGATTCCTTCAATTATGTTGCCAATGGCGTCATCGATTTTGACTTCTTTGGAAAACGATATGAGTACGACAAACCATCAGTCGGTGGCGCTTTTCTGGGTGACATCATCTGGCGCAAGTAGCAGCGGATGACCCAGCAGGGCAGAACACCTTCAGGAATCGGGTGCATCGAATCGAGACATCAACGTCGGGGCGCTGATCTCAATCATCATCGCGCATCTCTGAAAGAAGGGGTCGGGTGAAAGGGGGAACTTTCGGAATTTTTTTGCGCACCGCAATCCCGGGAAGCCGACGGCTTCTTTGGGGGGACGGTGGGTTGTTGAGTTGTGTCGGTACTTCTTTGCTGCCCCCTTACCCAACGCCGTTCAGGATTTTTCGGCGGGACGGGTTCGAAAACCCCCTCATCCGGCCTGTCGGCCACCTTCTCCCCCCAAGTACAGGGGAGAAGGGATTCAATCTGGTGCTGTCCTGTTAGCCACAGTCCCGGCCTGAGCCATAGTCCCGGCCTGGAGCGAGATGCCGAACATGCGCGAATGTCCGGAATCAGGCCGCAGGAATTCGCCGGCCGAGTCGATGCTGATCGCCGCAGCCTGGCATGGCTTGCCGTCCGAGGGACGCGTGCCGCAGTGGCTCCGCTGGAACTCAGCGCAACAACGCCGGATCGGAATCGCGCTTCGTCGGATTACGCAGACCTGGTTCTTCAGCCACGATCCGAAACGTATCTGAACTGATGCGTTCCCCCTGAAACATGGTCGATCCAGTCGACCTGTACAGACCCGGGCGAGTCGGTCTGACACTGAGCAGAACGGTACGAGATTCTCCGGGTTCCAGCCTCTTGACAGAATTCACCACGGTCCGCTGACTGTTGTCATTGCCGATTCGGTGGTGCCAGATTCCCAGATCCAGGTCGACCTGCAGCTGAACGTCCTCGGCCGCTGCGTCACCATGATTGCTGACGATAAACCGGACAGTGGTATCGGTATCGACGGCGACCACATCCTGCGGTTCCTCGATCTGCACCCTCACGTCAGGCCGAAGGACTCGACTGCGCCGGGCAGCTTTCGGCAGGCCAGACCGCTCTGAGTCCTCGAACAACGGCCGATCCGGTTCGATGGGTGCAGGGATCCTTCCTCGCAACGGCCGAGGCTCCCGTTCGAAGTCCGGTGAAAGCATCGGTTCGTCGCTGCTGACGACGGTGAGGCTGGACACGGCGGTTGCCGCAGACACTTCTGTCGTCGATTCAAACACCGAGCCTCGCCGACCGGACCCGCCGGGGGCATCGGTGACCACCGTGAACGACAGCACTCGTTCCTCCAGCGGGCGAAGGTCATCAATCAGCCATGTCAGAGTGTCATGGCGCAGCGCGGCCAGGGGAACTGTGCGGCGAATCGCCAGATATCCCGGCGGCAGGAACTCGCGCACCAGCAGGCCACTGACCCGCGTGATACCAACGTTCTGGATCAGGATCTCCACCGCGATCTCTGCACCGTCAGATTCCCGGGGAAAGAACTTCTCCACCCGCAGATCATGTTCAGCGACCAGATCCCCGGGAAGCACTCGCACAGCGGCCTCCAGATCACGGATCTCGCCGCTGGAGGCTTCCGGGAGGGTCCGAGACGATCGCTCGGAAAACTCATTCGAGGACCGGCTGTCAAATGACGCCACCCGCCACGCGTCGCGGCCCAGACTGCGGAGAGCACGGTCGATCAGGCCGGCTTCCGGCAAATCCCGAATCAGCTCACCGACAGAGATCGAGTCATCCGCAGCCGACGAACGACCGGGACTGGCAAACCGATCGAATTTCACAGTCAGCGTCGGACCGTCCATCCCGCGGGGACGCCTCACGCCCCGCACCGGGAATTCCACCGGCACAGCCAGATCGTCGGGATCCGGTTGACGTGGTGGAAACATGCGGTCCGGCTTGTTGAATACCACGAACGTGCCGCCTGGCTGCTGCAGCAGGAATTGCGACGCATCCGGCTGCCGGCCGGACGCCCCCGCGAGAGTCTCCTGAGCCAGCTCCTGATCCCCGGTCACCCGCGGCACGACGTCAATCACACCCCCGGCATGCAGAGGAAGTTTCAGATCCCGATGCGCTGACACAGCGTCATCCGCGATGCCGCTGAACATCTGAAACGCCACAACAAACAACCCGGCCGCACCCGACACCGCAGCCACGACCCAGGAGAGATGGTCCGAAACGAACTGGAGCATCAGGTCGACTGCTCGGGCCAGGTCGTCCCAGACACGCCCCGCTCCGGAAAACCCGCGGCTGAGCCATCGTCCGTCGAAGGAACCCGGCAGGCTGACTCTTTCGCCGTAGATCATGCCCAGAAACATCAGGCACAATACACAGCCGAAGATGAATGCCCATGCCGTAACCATACAGCGCATCCCTGCTGAATCGGAAGAAGCAATCCCGTCGTCACGTCATGGTATAACACAGCTGGACCAAATTGTGAACTCTGGATCGGCAGAATGTGCCGGACCGAACGCGGCAACCCTCTACGCTGACACTCTGCGCCCAACGGAAACACCACTCGCGACACAGGAGTGGCCAAAAGTGCAGGTTTCATGCCAACATCGAAAATCGGGTCGGATTTCGCGGCGGTGGAGAAATCCGATGGTGGAAGTGGTCGAACGGAGTTGATTCTTCTGCGGTGGGGATGGTCGAAGGCGCAGGAACTGAGCAGACACAGTCGCGATTTTTCGCGCGACGGGAGGATCCGGGTGGTAGATTTATCACGGTCCTGACTGGATTGTCACTGATGTTCCATGGTGTCAGACTACGCAGTCAGGATCAGGTGATCGAGTTGAGTGGCGACCATTTGTGCAGGTCAGCAGTCGAGGTAAACTGCGTCCATGGCTGTGAGGCAGATTGGCCAGTTTGTCATTGAACGCCAGATTGGCGCCGGGGGTATGGGCATCGTATATGCTGCCATCCACGAGCCAACGGGACGCAGCGTTGCGCTTAAGGTTTTGACGCCGGCACTGACTGCCGATCTGAAGCTGCTCAAGCGATTTGAACGTGAAATCGACATCCTGAAACGCCTCAGTCATCCCAACATCGTCAAATATTACGGGGGTGGTACGCAGAATCAGCAGCGTTACTACGCGATGGAATTCATCGACGGGGGATCATTGCAGGACATACTGCAGCGTAAACACCGGCTGGGCTGGGAACAGACGATTCAAGTCGGCCGGCAACTCTGCGCAGCTCTGGAGCATGCCCACAACGCAGGAATTGTCCACCGCGATCTGAAGCCCGCGAACCTGTTTATCTCCCGCAAGGGACGACTGAAGCTGGGGGACTTCGGAATCGCCCGGGACACCGAGGCCACTGCGCTGACGGCCGCCGGCAAGACTGTCGGCACCTACGCGTATATGGCTCCCGAACAGATCCAGGGGAATGCGCCGATTTCGGGCAAGACCGATCTTTACGCCACGGGGTGCCTGCTGTTTGAATGCCTCACGGGCGAAACGCCGTTCACGGCGGAGAACCCGGCCGAGATGCTGATCCAGCATCTCAACGACTACCCTCGCAATGTGCGGGAAATCGTGTCTGACTGTCCGGTCTGGCTGGATGAACTGATCGAACGACTGCTCCAGAAAAAACAGGAGGATCGTCCGCATGACGCGCTCGCCGTCCACACAGAACTGGCCGAGATTCACCGCAGGATGACACAGTCCCAGGTCACGTCTGCCGCCAGAACAAGTTCCGGCACAGGTACAACCGGGTCGGCAGATGCGGCCGACACCGCTGGTGTTCCAAAAAAGAAGAAGAAAAAGAAGGACCGCAGTCAGTTCTACGAACGCTGGTGGTTTCTCAGCGCAGTACTGGCACTGGTGATCGGTGTCACGGTCTGGATGACGTTGCCTCCGGGAGAGACGGCACTTTACGATCTGGCCCGTGCCGGGTGGGAGAGTGGTGATCAGGCATTCCAGCGGGATGCTCGCGAAAAGCATATGCTGCCGTACCTGGAACGGTTCCCGGATGGAAAACACGCCGCGGAAATACGGCAATGGGCTGACCAGATTCAGCTCGACGTGCTGGAGGCTCAGGCTGAGAAAAAGGCCCGCGGCAATAAAGAACCGCGGGACAGCTTTGAGGCGGCATACATCACGGCCTGGCAGGTTGAGCAGGACCGTGACCGGAATCCGCTGGAGGCGATTGAGATGTACCATGCCATGACGGAACACCTGAAGGACCAGCCCGACGCCGGATACTGGGTCATGCTGGCAGACCGACATCTGAAGAACATTCGCACTGCCCTGCTCGAAAGTCCGGACCGAGACCAGCGAATTCGCCAGCGGATGCGCCAGGCGGAAATGCTTCAGAGCGAAGGGAAGTCGGCTGAGGCCCGCGCCATCTGGTATCATTTTCGCGAAGCGTTTTACGGTTTTCGCGAGGTTGAAGCGTTTAATCTCTACGCCGTGCGGCGGACAAACGAAGAACCTTATCCCATTCCCGACGAAGTATCCGGTTCACGCTGAGACCCGCTGGTACCACGCATTAACCTCGTGACACCGCCGAAAATCACGGCCGAAAATCACAGCGGCGCCGTGACACATCGGAAAATTACCGGCAGAATTCGTCGGGCAGCATCATTCAGTGAAGGGAGCCGGAACCGTGATGTCAACGTCCATCCGTCGCCGACAAGTCCTGGCAGGCCTCGCTGCCGGCAGCAGCAGCGTCCTGCTGGGTTCTCATACCTCCGTCGCGCAGACAGCGGCCGTCGCAGCGCTGCCCACTGATCCCCTCAGAATCACCCGGGTGCGGGCAATCGCCACTGCGCCCGATGGCATTCGCCTGGTGGTCGTCAAAGTGGAAACCAGCCAGCCTGGACTGTACGGACTGGGCTGTGCCACATTCAATCAGCGGCCACTGGCGGTGATTGAAGCCGTCAACAGTTATCTCGATCCGTTTGCACGGGGGCGCAGTGCTGACAATATCGAAGACCTGTGGCAGACGGCATACACAAGTTCCTACTGGAGAAACGGACCCGTCCTGAATAACGCACTGAGCGGTCTGGATATGGCGCTCTGGGACATCAAGGGCAAGCGAGCCGGCATGCCCGTCTATCAGCTGCTGGGAGGCAGGTGCCGCTTCGCGGTGGATCTCTATGCACACGCCGGAGGACGGGATGCAAAGGAAACGGAAGACAGTGTCCGGTCATTTGTCGAACAGGGATTCCGTCACGTGCGGATTCAGCTCGGCGGATATGGATCAGCACACCTTTCCCAGAATCCCGCTTTTCGTGATGCCGGTTTCGGGCTGCCTGAAGACGAGCACATGGATGCCGGACCGTATCTGCGGATGATGCCCAGGGTCTTCGAGCATGTGCGGGCAACTCTGGGTGACGAGGTTGAGCTGCTGCACGACGTGCACGAACGAGTCGAACCGATCGAGGCGATTCGCCTGGTGAAGGAGCTGGAACAGTATCGCCCGTTTTTTGTCGAGGATCCTTTTGCGCCGGAACAAAACGGCTATTTCAAAATTCTCCGGCAGCAGACGAGCTGCCCGATTGCCATGGGAGAACTGTTCAACAATCCCCATGAATGGACCGACCTGATCACCGGTCGGTATATCGACTTTATCCGGGTCCATCTGTCGCAGATCGGCGGCCTGACCCCGGCCCGGAAACTTGCTGCTCTGGCCGAACATTTCGGCGTGCGGTCAGCCTGGCACGGCCCGGGAGACGTGTCGCCTGTCGGGCATGCCTGCAACGCTCACCTCGACCTGGCAATCCATAACTTCGGGATTCAGGAAGGACCACGATTCAGTGAGCGGCTCCGCGAGGTGTTTCCCGGCTGCCCCGAAATTCGTGACGGTTTCCTGCACATCAATGAGCTGCCCGGTTTCGGCATCGATCTTGATGAAACGCAGGCTGCCAGATATCCACTGCCGGAAGACCCCGGCTTCTGGAAACCTGTCCGACGCCGCGACGGAACAGCTGTCCGGCCCTGACCCGCATTGGGCACTGGCCGGCCGTTCGGCTCTGGCCGGCCGTTCGGCACTGGCCGGCCGTTCGGCACTGGCCGGCCGTTCGGCACTGGCCGGCCGTTCGGCACTGGCCGGCCGTTCGGCTCTGGCCGGCCGTTCGGCTCTGGCCGGCCGTTCGGCTCTGGCCGGCCGTTCGGCTCTGGCCGGCCGTTCGGCTCTGGCCGGCCGTCGCGCCCTTCCTGTGCCCCGATGTCCGCAGGCGCAGCCTATTCTGCCGCAGCAGCATCTCGGGCCAGAGGAATCGAGATCACCAGCCCGGCAAACCGGCGTTTTTTGGGCGGGACGGTCATGGTTCCCATATGACACTGGACACAGCTGTCCTGCAGCGGAATCGCGCCGGCGAATCGATACATGTCCGGTTCCGTCTGCTCGACCGCGGCTTCGCCTGATGCAATTTTCCTGGCTGCCTGCCGTTCAAACTCATCAATCGGCTCGTGATCCAAGCTCATCGCGTTGGCATTCACGGCAATCCAGCGAGTCCTGACGCCCGACTGCCGGTCCACCGTACCAAAAATGTCTTCCATGGCACGAGCTGGCAGTACGGCCCGATTGGCATGAAAATAATGGTCGTGCATCGTATCCAGCGTCGACAGGTAGATCCGGTGCATCGTCCGCGATCGTTCTCGCGCCGCGGCGACCGTCAGGGGGGCGTCGGATTCCGCCGGAACCGCCACAATCTGTCCGCTCTCACCCCCCGCCGTGGCACTCGGCCCGGCGGCCGGAGTCGCCGCAGAGAAGCAACAGGCGGCAGCGGCCGGCCCGGCAGCCGCCAGCATCATGATCGTCGTCCAGTGTCTTCTCTGCATCGCTCTGCTCCACAGTCTGCTCGCTTTCCGGAAGTTCCCATGTTCCAGCTTCCGGATCATATCGCACCCACAAGTGGACAACAAGGTCCTGTTTGTGCTGCGGGTCGAGTTTCTGAAACTTCGTGAACATTGGTGTGGCTGTCCGTCCTGCGTTGCATGGCCCGCCTGTCCCGCTCACAATGTTCGCCGGGGATTTCTCTGACGAAATGCTGCGACCGCACCCGTCCTCCGGCGTGTTCTCGCACTGCTTGAAGGCACAGGTCGCAATGCACTGTAAGTTTCAGACAGGCCACGGCGTTGGTGAATTTGAGCGGTGCGGGCAGCATTCGTGCCGGCGAAAGAAAGCTCCCTGGTTTCTGTCCCGGGCGCGTGTCGCACTGCTCCTGCTCGCGGGAATCGCAGCGTCGTCGACCGGTTGTCCGACGGCGATGTGTGGGCAGGACGCTCCGCAATTTCAAGCCCTGCAGGCTCGGTTTGCCAGCGATGTCCAGCCGATTCTTCAGGAATTCTGCCTCGGCTGCCATTCTGCGGTGAAGCGAGAAGGCGAGTTTGATCTCGAACGTTTTGCCACGTTTTCAGATGTTCGGGGGGATGTGAAGGCGTGGCAGAAGATGGCGGAGATGCTGGAAAACGGTGAGATGCCACCGGACGACAGCCCCCAGCCCGATTCGGCCGCGCGGCGGACACTTCAGAGCTGGATCGATTCGTACCTGGACGCAGAGGCACTCAGCCGCGCCGGTGATCCCGGGCCCGTAATTCTGCGACGATTGAGCAATGCGGAATACAACTATACGGTTTCCGATCTGACCGGCGTTTCAACGCTGAATCCGACCAGAGAATTTCCTGTGGACGGTGCCGCGGGCGAAGGCTTTACGAATACCGGCAGTGCTCAGGCGATGTCTCCCGCGCTGGTTCAGAAGTATCTGGACGCGGCTAAGGAGGTCGCGGCGCACACGGTCCTGCATCCGGACGGGATTGAGTTTTCCGAATTCACGACGCAACGGGACCAGACCGATGAACGCGTCGCCCGCATTCAGGCTTTCTACCGCCAGTTTACCGCGGACGGCGGCGGTCAGACCGTGAATCTGCAGGGAAATCTGATTGATACGAATCAGGGAGGATTGCTGCCGGTCGAACGATACCTGGCGGCAACCCTGCAGGAACGCGAGGGACTCCTGAGCAGACGTCGGTCACTTGCGGAGGTGGCAGCAGACAGATCGCTGCATGAGAAATATCTGTCCCGGATCTGGCGAGCACTGTCGGAGGCGCGCCCGGCCGATCCACCCGGACCGTCGGGATTTCTGCTGGAACGACTGCGCCGGGCCTGGACCGCTGCGGGGCCGGAAGATGCGCCGAAACTGGCAGCGTCCATTGCCGAAGCGCAGGCGGTCCTCTGGAAGTATCACCCTGTCGGACACATCGGGCGTGATGGACGGCCTGTGGACTGGATGGAACCGGTCAGCCCGGTTGTCGACCGGCGGGAATTCAGTCTGACTCTGCCCGCCGCGAGCACCGGAGAGATCTCTGTCGTTCTGATCGCTTCGGATGCCGACGACGGCCACGAACAGGACTTCGTTGTGTGGGAGAATCCGCGTCTGACCGGTGGAGGCGGTCCGGACATCCCGCTCTGCTATGTTGCCGGAATTCAGCAGCGAATTGCTGAACTGCAGCGCACGGCGCTGGCCAGAACGCCGGTGTACCTGCAGGCTGTGTCAGAGTTCGACGGGGAATCGGATCCAGCGGAACAACGTCTGCACGCCCTGGCTGAGCGGCATCGGCTGGAAACCGACCTGTTACGCGCCTGGATTAACTATCTGGACATCGGCCGCCCCGAACCCGTTGTTGTCGCGGGGCATCCAGCCGAGAAGTTGACGGCATCAGGTCACGACTTCGTGCGTGGCTGGGGCAGCGCGGAGACTCCGAGC
>SYLK01000752.1 GCA_005809115.1 Planctomyces sp.
GGGATATTCCTGATTTCGCTGGTTTGTGACGGGAGCCATGGCCGCCATCCACGGGCCGCGGTACCGAGCTGCTGTCGGGTGACTGGCAAGTCCGGCCGGGTCTTCGTAATTGGCGAGGCGAATGTCCCGGGTGCTGTGTGAATCGGCAGCCAGTGCGGCTTCAATCTGACTCCTGGTACCGGAATTCATCCGCAGTCCAGCGAACACGCGATCCATGGTTGGTGTGGACGTACTCGACGATGACTGTGAGCGGACGACGTCCGACATCCAGGGATGATCGATCAGCTGCCATTTGCGTGAGTCGGCCAGCGCCACGATTCGCTGCACGTTGTCCCTGCCGGAACTCTGCAGTCGCTGTCCCAGACTGGCCTGCAGGTCTCCCAGCTGGACTGTCTGTGCCAGGACTCCCGTCACAGCGCCGGCGTTGTTTCGGACGGGAACACTCAGGGCGACGATATATCGGCCCGTGGCTTCGCTGCGAAAAGCGATACTGACGTGGCGTTCCTGAATCGGCTGCAGTCTCTCGGGAACATACTCCGGGTCGTAATCCGCATTCTTGCCGTGGAAGTAGTCTCGCCAGTTGAACTGTTTGCCGATTGTCTGGGCGCTGAAATCACGGCGCCACAGCTGGTATCCCTCAGAGTTTGTCAGGAACCAGCTGTTTTCTGTGGCGCGACCCCGGCGGAGATTGACCTGATTGCTGCGTTCCCGACTCGCATCCAGCAGCTGCATCCAGCGTGGCCGCCTCGTGAAATCGGCGTCGTGTGCTGCCGTCATTTCCCGGACGATATCCGGTACGGGGCGGTTCATCAGATGGTCCAGTTCAGCGCTGACCTCCCCGTCCGCGAGGGTGCGTTCCAGGTCCTCCAGCCGATCCTGCAGCTCGCCTTCGAGTGAGGCGGCCTGCAGTCGGGCCGACAGGGCGTCGCTTTCCAGTGCCCGGACGGTGAGTTCCTGGCGTGTGATCTGCAGATTGTCGCGAAGAGCCGCCACGAAAATCGGCACGATGGCCGCGATCAGCAGAATCGGGCTCACGACGCCCAGCAGAAACAGCGGACGGCGCGTTCGCTGGCGGTCGCGGGAGTCGAGTTCGTCGCGAATGGCCTGAGCGTTCGGCAGCCTCCTGGCGGGGTCGACTTCGAGACAGCGGTCAATAATGTCGGCCAGATGCGGGTCGACGCTTCGCAGGCGGCGATGTTTCGTGACAGTCTTCTGAACCGAAATGGCGGATCGATAAATGCGCAGTCGTTCCGGCAGTGAACCCGCGGCCTCCAGCTGGTTCCGGAGTTCGTTGCTGTGAAACGGCGGCTCGCCGGTGATCATCTGGTAGAACATTGCCCCGACGGCGTAAACATCCCAGCGGGCATCCGGCAGCGCCTCCAGATCCGCCTGCTCGGGCGCCATATAAAACAGCGTTCCCAGCGCCGGGCTCTGCTCATGCGACATCCTGGCCTGCCCGAAATCACAGATCCGAGCATGCAGTTGTCCGTCCAGCAGCACGTTGTCGGGCTTCAGATCGCAGTGCAGCACGCCGGCACCATGCGCATCAATCAGCGCGCTGCAGACTTCACGTGTGATTCTGACGGCTTCACTCACGTCCAGCGGACCACCGGACAGATAACTGCCCAGTGATCCATTCTCAACGAACTCCATCACGAAATACGGCGGTTCGGAATTCCAGCCGACATCCAGCAGCCGCACGATGAAGCGTGACGTGTAGACGGCGGCCAGCTTTTCCACCTCACGATGCAGCATGGACCAGTTGAGCCCGCGGCGGTGCGGATAGAACTTGATTGCCACCATCCGCCCGGTACGGTCCTCTCGCGCCAGCCAGACAGTGCCATAGGCACCCGTACCCAGCCGGCGCACGATCGAATAGCCTTCAATCTCGGCCGGTGGCCGACTGCCTTCGAGGCTGAGTCGCCGGGACACTTCACGATCGGCGTCGTTCTGGATCTGCGTCTTGTCTGCCGGAATCACGTTGACTCATTCTGCAGAAAACATGTCGGTTCACGGCACGGCTTTGAGCAGCGCCTGATAGGCCCCGTCGCCGGAGCGGCCGGGGAAATACTGGTGTTCGTGTGCCAGCCTCAGCCCGGGCTGCAGACTCAGTACGGCATCTGCCACCTCCCGATTCTCCTCGGGTTCCAGGCTGCAGGTGGAATAGACGATTCGTCCGCCGGGGGCGAGCCGCTGACAGGCAGTCAGCAGTAATCGCTGCTGCAGTGCTGCCAGGTCCCGCAGATCGGCGTCACGGAAACGCCAGCGGGCCTCTGGTCTCCGGCTGAGCACGCCCGTGTTCGAACAGGGAGCATCGACCAGAACGGCATCGAAGGGCCCTTCAGGAATGTCGCCGCCATCCCTTGTAATCAACCGGGGCTGGATGCTGTCCAGCCGGAGTCGCGCTGCGTTCTCTGCCAGTCGCTGCAGCCGGGAAGCGGAGATGTCGCAGGCGGTGATCTCTGCGGCGTCACCACTGAGTTCCGCGAGGTGCGTTGTCTTTCCGCCAGGTGCAGCGCACAGGTCCAGAATCCGTTCTCCGGGTTTCGGATCTGTCAGCAGACCCGCAGCCATCGCGGATTCGTCCTGAACACTCCACAAACCTTCGGAGTATCCCGACAATCGGTCGATCCTTGCCGCTGCTGAGACGACCAGACTGCCTTCCAGGTTCCCCGGCACGGCCTCACAGCCATCAGCCCGAAGCATCGCGGCAACGTCAGTAGTGCAGGTCCTCAGCAGGTTGACTCGCAGTGTCGTGCGTGGCGGGCTGCACGATGCAAAGCAGGTTTCAAACAGGGCCTCCTGCGTCAGTCGTGCTGCCCAGCGCTCTGCGAGGAGCGATGGCAGAGAAAACGCCTCGGCGACGTATTCCACCAGATGACTGACGGGATCCGCAAACAGCGGGCCCTTCAACAGTCGCCAGGTGCCTGATGTCAGAGGGACGGCCTGGGACGAAGGGGTCGTACTGATGTCGTCCGTCAGAAGCCGCCCCACGTTTCTCAGGACGCCGTTGACGAATCCGGTCCAGCGTTCGCAATTCAGGGAGCGACAGAGCCTGACCGCCGAGTCGACCGCCGCGTGCGGCGGCGTTCCGCTGATCACGAGCTGAAAGGCGCCTATCTGCAGGACGCGCCACAGGTCCGGTTCCACCTGCTGCTGAGGTCGGGAGGTGCACTTCTGCAGAATCGCATCCAGCGTGCGTCGCCGACGTACGATGCCGCAGGCAATATCCACCGCAGCGGCCCGGTCGCGAGGCACCAGACTGTGTTGCGCATCCAGTGTGGCGAAAATGTCCTGCAGGAACCTGTCCGTGCATTCCTGCAGCTGCATGGCGCGCCAAGCCAGCATGCGTCCGCTGCTCAGGCGCAGCGAGGAATCGTCAGCCGCCTGCGCGCGGCTGGAATCCCCCGCCCGAGTCGGGCTGCGCTGCCGAAAGCGACGCCCACAGCGGTCCCAGGGGTCATTGCCACCACTCATGAGACATCTCGAACAATTGGCTGGCCACACAGCACCGCGAGGTCTCGGAAAAAATTCGGGTAGGTTTTGGCAGTACAACCGGGATCGAGAATCCGGATTCCCGGTGCCCGCAGTCCCAGAAGCGAAAAACTCATCGCCATCCGATGATCGTCGTATGTGAGGATTTCTGCCGGGCCTGGAGAACCGGGCAGGATCCGAAAACCGTCGGTCAGCTCCTGGGCCTGAATTCCCGCGCGATGCAGTTCCGCGACAACGGCGGAAATCCGGTCCGTTTCCTTGTGCCGCATGTGAGCAACATTCCGAATCGTCGTGGGCGAGCTGGCAAATACCGCCACCGCCGCCAGTGTCTGTGCCGTATCGCTGATCGCATTCATATCCAGTTCGATTCCCTGCAGCGTTCTGCCCGTGATGGTGACACGATCCGGCTGCCAGTCAGCGATGCAGCCCATTTGAACCAGCGCATCCACGAATCCTGCATCGCCCTGCAGAGCACCGCGAGACAGTCCGGTTACCGTGACGGAGCCACCCGTAATGGCCGCCGCCGCAAAGAAATAACTGGCCGCTGATGCATCCGGCTCAATCTCATAGGTGCGCGACACGTACGGCCGCGGTTCGATCGAGAAGCGTCTTAGATCTTCCGTGCAGTCGACGGTCGCCCCGAACGCGCGCATCATCTGCACCGTCATCGTGACGTAGGGAACAGAAACCAAGTCTCCCAGGACGTTCAGCTGCATGCCCCTGGAGCAGGCCGGTCCCGCCATCAGAAGACTGCTCAGAAACTGACTGGAAATACTGCCCGGCACCGCTGCCGTTCCACCCGTCAGTCGGCCTGCTGCACCATGAATCACCACCGGAGGACATTCGCCGGACTCTGACTGGCAGTGGACGTCGGTGCCCAGCTGCCGCAGCGCACGAATCAGGTCACCAATCGGGCGCTGTCGCATCCGCTCACTTCCGTCGAGCCGAAACGCACCATGACCGAGTGCGCAGAGTGATGTCAGGAAACGAATGCTGGTGCCACTGTTTTCGAGCCACAGTTCTGCGGCACGCGCCGGGATGTCTCCGCCCCTCCCGCTGACGACGCAGCGGTCCCGGGAGATGTCCTGCTGCAGGTCAAATCCCAGGCGACGCAGACTCTCCACCATCACTCGCGTGTCGTGACTGTCGAGAATTCCGGTGAGAGTCGTGACGCCGTCGGCGAGCGCCGCCAGAATCAGAGCACGATTCGTGATGCTCTTCGACCCGGGAGGTCGCACGATGCCACGAATCGGCCCCTGCATCGGCAGAATGTCAATCACCTGCGTCATGAATTCTCCGCCACGCTCCCGACGTCAGACGTCAGCCGGCTGGGGACAGATGTAGGGCGCCCGGTATTCTCGTGTGAGCCATGCATCTGCCCCGGGATGATTGAGAAACGTCTCTCTGTCGGGGTCGAATTCCAGCTGCGCGCCCAGCGAGATCGGAAACTGATCGAGGTCGACCCCGTTCTTCTGCAGATGCTTCACTGTGCGCTGGAGCGTTGCTTCGTTGTCGTCCAGGCTCTTCACGCCGGTGAGAACTGACGAGATTTCACTGACGGTGACCTTGTGCTGTTCTCCCAGATACCACGAAATGTTGCCCAGATGGCTGATGGCGGCCGACAGATGCCCCTCGCGAACGTCGGCTGCCAGGTCCGCCTGATTTCGCGATTCGCAGGCCGAAATGAAGTTGCCGAAGTGGTTGCCTCCGCCGGTGAACTCACGGATGACGTTCATCTCCCGATCGTAAGCGATGCATCGGGAATAGCTTTCCTGCACAAGGTATCCGGAAGCTCCGTAGAATACCACACCGATCTTGTTCCCGGCAGTGCTCTGAAACAGTCTGTTCAGCTCGGCGTCGTCGCTGTCGTCGCAGCTCAGTCCGCGCGTCTCGAACACGATGCATTTGTCACCGTAGTCGTAGACGGAAACTTCGGTGTTCCCGGTGTCACCGGCGTCAACATATGTCGGATCGTTTCGTTCGGCCTGATAGCCCAGTCGTCCGCCGTAGGTGAAGATTCGGGAGGGATGCGTATCAATCCCCAGTCCCCAGCGGGCAATATCTGTCTGATGTGGTCCCTGATTTCCCAGGTCAC
>SYLK01000753.1 GCA_005809115.1 Planctomyces sp.
ACACGCTGTCTCAAATCCATTGAGTACGGATTCATTATCGGCATCCTGCCAAAACGACGTGTCTTCCTTGGACCGACAAAAAGTGCTACACCACTTTACTCGGTTTTAACCCATCAACGCAATCGTGAAATGCCCTAGTGACAGACAGAACAATCGGTCGATGCTTTCACCGCATTTCCGTCAATTCCGGCCGCCGATACTTCCCGATGGCAATTCACGCACCAGCCCATCGACAGGGTCTCGAATTGCCGCAGGCGTTCCATCGACTCCACCGGACCATGACACTTCTGACACGACACACCCGCGGTGACATGCGCGCTGTGGTCGAACACAGCAAAATCCGGCAGATTGTGTGCACGCACCCACGAGATGGTCCTGCTCGGGGCGTGTCGGGCGGGCTGCTGTGGATCGTCCAGGCCAAGCGCGTCATAGAGTTTCTGCAGGTCCGGCGAGATGATCCTCTCCGGTTTTCGCTTTTCTTCGTCGGATCTGGTGATTTCCTGCTGGAGCACATCAAACGAACTCGTGACGTATTTGTGACACTTCATGCAGACGTCCGCCGACGGTATCCCGGCATGTCGTCCGTGTTCCGCGGCGGAATGGCAGAAGCGACAGTCGATCCCGAGTTCACCGGCGTGCAGTCGATGCGAATAAGCAATCGGCTGCTGCGGAGCGTAACCCTGCTGATTATCGGGCAGACGTCTGGCCCCGACGCTGGCCCCGAGGGCGGTCAGGCCGATCAGCAGGACGAGTGTGAGAATTCGTTGTGGCATGATTGTCAGCAGCCTGGAAGTGTGCAGCCGGAAGACAGCGTCCGGTGCAGCAGTTCTCCCGAATCAGGAAGGTCGCGCGCAACCCCTGCGCGAGTAGTAATACCAGTTGATCGCAACCGCGAAGGCATAGAAGGCCGCCGCCGCAATAAAGAATGGCAGGGCCGATCGGGTGCCGCCATCACGCCCTGTCCATGCCAGTGTTTCGCCAATTGCCGCGGAAAACAGGAACGGACCGTACGCCGCCACAGCACCCGTCCAGCCCAGAACCTGTGCACCCTGTCGAGGATTGTGCGCGAAGATCAGTGGGTACTGACGGAATGTGGACGCATTGCCGACGCCGGAGAAAAAGAACAGACCCAGCATCAGCCAGACAAACAGTGAAAACGTCTCGAGCGATGTCGGCGCGAGAACTCCGGTGACTCCCATGGCCAGACAAATCCCGATCATGCCAATGCCAGCCAGCTGAGTCAGAATCGCTCCGCCCGTTTTGTCCGCCACAAACCCGAACAGCACTCGGACCGTGGAACCAATCAGCGGTCCCAGAAATGCATAGGCCAGCGGCTTCGGTGAATCCGGGCCAAAGCCCCCATAGAGGCTCCGGATCAGCATCGGAAACGCGGCCGCAAAACCTGAGAACGAACCGAACGTCATGATGTACGTGATCGTGCAGAACCAGGTGTGTTTGTCCCGGAAGATATCCAGCTGCTCGCGGAACGAAGCCTTGATCGGCACACTCCGCAGCTGCATCCAGCACACACCGCCCATGATGATCAGCAGCGGGACGTACCACAATGCGGCATTCTGCAGCCAGACGGTCTGCTCTCCGGTGGCAGTCTTCAGGAGCTGTGGTTCGCCGGTTACCGCCGAAAACGCTGCCAGTCCAATGATCCATGGAGTGACAAACTGTGTCAGGCTGACTCCGAAATTTCCGATCCCCGCCTGGATTCCAAGGGCTGTGCCATGCAGCCGTCTCGGAAAAAACAGGCTGGTGCTGGGCATGTACGACGAAAAATCGCCGCCCCCCATTCCCAGCAACAATGCAAGCACCAGATACATCCAGTACGGAGTGCCGGGCGTCATCACCGCCCAGGCGATTCCCACACAGGGAATCAACTTCAGCAGCGTCGAAACCGTGATCACTTTCCGTGTGCCGAACAATGGAATCATGAACGTGTGGATCACCCGCAGCGTTCCACCCGCCAACCCTGGCATCGCGATGAGCCAGAACAGCAGACGGTCGTTGTCTTTCGGATCGTCGGCAAACTTAACGCCAATACCCGTCAGATTGACGGCCAGGGCACTGAACAGAAACCATGTCGAAAATGACAGAACGAGTGAAATCGTCGTCAGCACCAATGTGCGCCACGCCACGCGACTGCCCGTCTCCGCCCAGAACTTCGGGTCTTCCGGCTTCCATGTCTCAAGCCAGTCACCTCGCGCCGTCACAGAAGCGGCTTCAGTCGTTGTTACTGCTGGATTGATCATCGGGTCTTCCATTCCGTTTCGACCGGCCTATTCAATCCGCCGATGAAGTTTTGGGGCCTCTGATCGCATCATCTTCTGAATCACGAGGTGCATCCACACGAGGCAGACTGCGACGAGCACTGCGAAGAACATCCAGCACGATGTCCAGAGCCCCGTCGTCTGCAGGAGATACCCGAACAGGACGGGGCAGAAAAATCCGCCGAGTCCGCCGAGGACACCCACAATGCCGCCAACCACTCCGACGTCCGCCGGAAAGTAATCCGGAATATGTTTGTAGACGGCCGCCTTGCCGATCCCCATCACAGCACCCAGGATGAAACTCAGGATCGTGAAGACCCAGATATTGGCCTGGAAGAAGATCTGCGTGATCCCTTGTGCCAGCAGCTCCTTTTTCTTCACCTGCTGGCCCGCCTGCACGACGGATTCCTGCCATGACATCGAACGCGGCAGAACCAGCAGGCCCCGGGCGCGTTCCTCGTCGGTGACCAGTTCCCCGGATTTCGGCTTCAGCTTCAGCGTCACCGACTTTCCGGTTTTCTTTGACTGCAGGACGATCTCGGCTGGTGTCACTGAGACAACTGTTCCATCAACGGTGGCCATGAGACCGCCACCGGGAGAACGGATATCCATTTGCGGGACGATCAGCAGCAGGCAGCACATCAGGGAGAGGCCGAGCACCCAGTACATCACACTTCGCGCGCCAAACTTGTCCGACAGCCAGCCGCCAGCGGCACGAATGATGCCGGATGGCAGGCTGTTGCAGGTTGCCAGAAGTCCGGCCACGGCGACAGTGGTGCCATACGCATTGACATAATAAGGTACCAGCCACTGGGCGAGCGCCACGAAGCCGCCAAAGACAAAGAAGTAGTACAGCCCGAACCGCCACACGCGAACATCCCTCAGCGGACTGAGGCGTTCGAGCAGGCTTCTTGTGGCGGCCCCGGGCGGCAGCCGTCTGGTTGTCGTCAGGAGAAAGACCACACCGGTGATTGCCAGGACGGCGGCATAGAATTGGGGAAGGTGTCGCCAGTTTTCGAGGTTCTGACCGTTATCCGTGAGCCAGTTGAGAACTGTCGGAGCGCCCATCGTCGTGAGTCCGGCCCCGGCATTGCCAGCTCCGAAGATCCCGAGGGCAGTCCCCTGCTGATGCCGGGGAAACCAGACGGATGTGTAAGCAATTCCGACAGCGAAACTGGCACCGCAGAATCCGAAGCCCAGGCTGGCGATGGCAAACTGCCAGTAGCCGTTGCACCAGCTCACCAGATACATGGGAATCGTGCACAGCAGCAGCAGCAGTCCAAAGACGACTCGTCCGCCCCACTTATCGGTGGCCACGCCCAGTGGCAGCCGAAACAGAGACCCTGTGAGGACCGGGATCCCGATCAGCCAGCCCATCTCGGACGGCGTCCAGACATACAGGCAGTTCTCCACCAGAAACGTGACGAGCACGCCATTCATCATCCACGCCGCAAAGCAGACAACGAAAGCAAACGTGCTGATGGACAGGATCCACCACGCTCGTCGCTGGTCTCCAGGCGTCGGATGTTCCTCGAGTTTATCGGGTGTAATCACGATCCGGCACTTTCCTGTCTTCCTGGTGCTTATCGCAGTCAGCGGCTGACGCCGTTGCGTCCGGACGAGCGAACACAGATTCCATCCGGTGATCGCCGTCCATACCACCGAACAACCTGCGGCTTGCGCCACAGATAAGGATTGGGAATGACCAGCAGATGGACGAGTCGAGTAAACGGAAAGAAACCAATGGTCAGAAACGCCAGCACGATGTGCAGCTTGACCAAGTGTGGCATGGCCGTGATGAAGCTGATGTCCGGACTCAGGCTGAAGATCGACCAGAGATACGGCGACATATTGGTTGCAAACCAGGACGATCCCCACGGATGAAACAGGGCGATGGCCACACCACTGGCTGTCTGAATCAGCAGCATCGCATACAGGATCCAGTCCGTGACGGATGTCACCCTGCGAATCCGGGGCACAGACGCCCGGCGAATGAGCGATGTGATCATCCCGATCAGTGTCAGCATCCCGCAGGCCAGGGCGGAAATCTCCAGAACGCAGAGTCGCAGCGGATGGCTGTTCCACGCCAGAATGGAACGCGGGATCAGAAATGCTGTCAGATGGCCGATCGTGACGGCGAGAATTCCGTAATGAAACGGAACCAGCGCCAGGAAGTGGTGTTTGTTTTCCAGGAACTGACTCGATAGGCTGGAGTAGGAGTGCGACTGCTGGCGATAACGATAGATGGTCATCAGCAGAAACGTAAACAGGCACACATACGGCAGCGCAATGAACAGGAACTGATCCAGCGCGCGGAGACTCATCGTTCTGTTCTCCCCTCAGAATCGGAACCATCGTGGCGCCCGAGTGACACAAACTCCCCGTGGTCAGGCGAACCACAGCCGCTGCCGCAGCTGCCATTGCCGCATCCGGGATGAACATTCGCCACGGGAAACGCGTGCAGCAGATCAACGCCACGGTCAATCGAGCTTCCGTCCGCATGTCGCGATACCGAGCCGTCCGTCAGCACAAACCCGGCCCCCCACACATGATGCAGGGTAGTTGTCAGGCTGGACACAACGCCGACGTAGGGACTGTCTGTGGCAGCCAGAGCCGCGCGCATTTTCAGCATCGCCGGCAGCATGCACGCCCGCACGAAGCGACTGGCGTCGTCATCGGACATCTCGCCGATGATCGCCAGCACATGGGTAATGTGGTCCGGCAGCTCAGCCGTTTCCACCAGCCCGTGCTTTCTGAGTTCTTCGCGCATGCGTACCAGGAACATGCCCCGCGCATACTCTTCACCGAACAAGTGCCATCCGATGTCGAGCGCACAGGCCGGATTCACATCAAACGCCTGCGTAAACGCTTCTTCCAGTTCCCACAGTTCGTGCTGCTCCAGGAACGCCCCGAAGGCGGCAAT
>SYLK01000754.1 GCA_005809115.1 Planctomyces sp.
ACTTTCTCCACCGCTGCCGCGGCTTCCTCACCTCGGGCCTCCAGCGTCAGTGGAGCGCCGCAAGGTGCTGCCAGCAGCATCAGGTCATACACGGACTTCACGTCCGCCGTGCGGCCGTCGTACGTCAGCGTGACAGCACAGGGAAACTGTGATGCACACCGCACCAGCTCAGAAATTGGTGACAGATGCAGTCCCTGCGTCAGCTTCACCGTCACCTGCCTCGAAATCACATCTGTCCCAGGCATGATCTGCGCACTCCTGCGAAGCGGAACTGAACCGGCCTGGCCTAATCGCGTCCGCGGTCTTCATCGGCTTCGACCAGCAGGTCCCAGATATCCGCTTCTGTCGCCGACTGCCGCAGAAAATTGCAGAAATCCTGACTCCGCAGGTGTCGTGAGATGTTCTCCAGTCCTCGCAGATGATCTCCCGGTCGATCCGGCGGGGAGACGAGCAGAAACAGAATGAAGACGTCCTCGCCATCCAGGCTCGCAAAGTCCACACCAGTTCGGGAGATCGCCACCGCGGCCGAGAGCTTCTCGACGGCCGGATGCTTCGTATGGGGGACCGCGACGCCATTGCCAATTCCAGTGGAACCCAGCTCTTCTCGTTTCAGAATCGCGGCGATGACCGCCTCCTCATCCGCCGCCCGGATGGCGCCATGGACCCTGAGGCTGCCCACGACTTCGCGGATCACGTCCTCTTTGGTGGTCGCCTTCAGCGACGGAATCATGGCTTCTCGAATCACAAAGTCTGTGAGGTTCATTACTGACTGCTTTCAATCGACCGCAGGAAATCTTCGGTTCTGAATGACGACCGGCAACATCCGTCACGAAGTCCCGGCACGGAATGGAATCGTGGAATCGTAGCGATTTGCGACTTCCCCGGCCACCGCAGGGTGCCGCGAGAATTTCTCCCCAGTCCCCAGCGCCACTGGTGTTTCAGCCCGGGACTTCCGGCAGTCACTTCCCGCAGTGACTTCCACCAGCCGGACCTGCTCACCGCTCAGTTCGCTCACGCGGTTTTCGTCGCGCTGCCGACCTCAGACCGAGGGCTTTCCGGAATCAGCATCACCGGAATCAGCATCACCGGAATCAGCCTCTGAATCCGGGGGCAGCAGAACATCTCCCAGCGCCTTGTCGCGGCGATGGTCCTGACGTTTTTCCTTGTAGCGATGGACCTGATGTTCCATCTTGTGCAGGGTACGATCAAATGTCGCACCCGTGTCATCACCTTCAACCTGAGCCACAATCGAGTGATAGCCATCGATCTCAACCAGGATCTCGACCGTCACCCGCGGGCCTTCAAACTCGATGGTGACGTCAATCTCGCTGACCAGGTCGAGATACCTTACAAGCTTCTCGGATTTTCGGGTAATATACTCGTGCAGATCCGGTTTGATACTGCCATGCCGACAGGTAATTGCCACCTGCATTCCAATGTCCTTCGTCGTGATTCAGGAATTATCCCCGGACGGCCGGGCCACCAGGCTGATTGCCGTCAGACTGCGCGGCGGTCCGGTGGGTCTGCGAGATATCGGGTTTCAGAAACAGGTGCACTTTGGGGACGCAGCGCCCCCTGACCAGCCATCGGGCTGCTCTGTATCACTCTGTACCCTCCCCCCACGGAGACGCACCAGGTGTGCCGAATCCCGCAGCGGGGGCGATTCTAGTGACCCGCGGCGGACAAGAAAAGCGCCGTGCGGAACTTCCCCGCCCGATGACTCAGCTGGGGTTTCCCGCAGCCGGCTGGTTGACACTGACACCGCCGGGCCGAGTTGTCGTCCGCCGCAGACGCAGTCGACTCCGGATCTGCCAGACCCAGTCCCGCAGATCCATCACCAGACTGAATCCGACGGGGATCAGCACCAGCGTGAAGGCGGTGGAGACAATCAGCCCGCCGAGAACGACACTGCCAAGCCCCCGATAGAGTTCGCTGCCGGCACCGGATTCCCAGATCCAGACACCATCGACGCGGAACGGAATCGGAACGACGAGCGGCAGCATACCCAGCACCGTCGTGGTGGTGGTCATCATGATCGGACGCACTCGCGTACGCACGCTCTCACACACCGCAGCCACCGCGGACAGCTGCTCTTCCCGCATCAGGTTCAGCGCCTGATGCACGATCAGGATCGCATTGTTCACCACGGTGCCCGTCAGGATCACGAAACCCAGCATGGTGAGCATGTCGAGGGCCTGAAACGTAAACTGATTCAGCAGCCAAAGTCCTCCGAGTCCGCCCACAAGACCGAGGGCCACGCTGAACATGACCACCAGCGGATACATCCACGCCTCGAACAGAGCCGCCATCAGCAGATAGGTCAGCAGCACCGCCAGCAGCAGGTTCCACTTCAGCTCGAACCAGGTGTCGGCCAGCTTGTCTGCCGTTCCCGCCAGAGCAATCTGATAGAGTCCGCTCTGGAAGGCGGGCGACTGCAGCATCGGCCTGCGAACCCGCTCCTCGACCAGCCGCAGCGCCGATTCCAGCGCCATACCGGCTGCCGGCTTGACCTGAATCGTGATGGCCCGCTGTCGCTCGAAATGGTTCACCTGCTCCGGTCCGCGGCTCAGCGCAATATCGGCTACGGCCCCCAGGCGGACGAGTTGTCCATTCGTGGCCAGCAGCGGCAGGTTTTCCAGATCCTGAGTCCTGCGGGAATAATCGTCGTCGCCGTAGATGACGAGATCGATGCGATGTCCATCGTGCCAGTATTCTCCTGCGAAAGCACCGTCAACAAGAGCGTTGACGGCATATCCGATCGAGGCCGTGGAAACTCCCAGTTCCGCTGCCTTCTCAAGTTTCGGCAGGATATGCAGTTCCGGGCTGGACAGGTCCAGTCCCGGTATCGGTCGCAGCTGGTTTCCCGCCGACATCGGGAACTCCTGCAGGCAGAGTCCAAATGCCTTCTGGGCTTCCGCGACGAGTACTTCCAGATCAGGACCGCTGATCTGGATGTCGATTGTTCGCCCGCCACTGAGCGCCGAATCGAACAGTGAAGCCTGGCTCACAATCGGAATCACGCCTGGCTGCGAAGCAGCGGCCTTCGAGAGAACGGGGATGAGTTCCGCAGCCCTCAGATCGTCCATTGAACGGGCGCCCATGAACAGGCTGCGGCCACGCGCCACGAAGAAGAAACTCTTGATGGCCGGTGCACCTTCGCCCGCCGTGCCCAGCCAGTGAGGAGAAACCTGCCGTTCAATCTCAGCGCCCAGCTTCATCATGTGTCCGATGTTGTAGCCCGGTGGCGGCAGCAAGATCGCAATGATCAGATTGCGATTCCCGCTGGGCAGGTATTCCGTGTCCGG
>SYLK01000755.1 GCA_005809115.1 Planctomyces sp.
CGAATATGCATGTCGAATTCCTCCTCGAGTTCCATGAGCATCTGAACCAGGTCGATTGAATCTGTCCCCAATTCGTCGAATCGAGCATCGACATGGATTCTGTCGGGCAGAACACTCAGTGATTCGGCGCATCGTTTTCGCACAGTCTCGAGTATACGAGCAGACTGCCAGAGCAGGCATCCACAATTCGGGCATGGTGCATCGGCGGCCGGGGAGGAGAATTCAATCATTGTGTTGGCGCCGCAAAGCGGGCATTCACCTGGGGTACCTTCCGGGGTGCGTGAAGAAATGGTCAAGATGAATGCAATTCTATCGGAATTCGGGAACGCTGACTTCGTGAATCCGGTCCGTCGCGGAAGAAACCGGATTTTACCAGCTGGCGGTGAATGCGTCACCTGGAATCCCGGCGCTTCCACAATTCCGTCGCGAACGATGGTCCACGGCACTGGGGGCAAGCCCGACGGAAATCCCAACGACTGCCAATGCGGACTGTGCCACAGGCATTCGTGCATTCTTCTGGTTTCCCGGGATTCTGCTGTCGGAGTGATCCTGTGGTATTCGCCAGCCTGTGTGTATACTCCGAAAGGACGGCGACCCCGACGAATGTCGCCGCCGGAACAGCCAACAGGAGTCGAATCCGATGACAGAGGAACTGGGCCAGCAGCCGCGTCGTGACTTTCTGGGGCGGTCGATAATCGGGACCGGAGCCGCGTTGGCGGGTTTGTGGGAAGGCACCGCCATGCTGGAGGGTGCGCCGGCCGCGTTGCTGGCGGCAGACGCGGAAGCTGACAGCCTGCCGGCGACTGCGCTCAACATGATCGGTGCTTACGGTCAATGGGCGGCGTCGATCGTGGGAGATCAGCCCGCTCGGCTGTCGTTTCGGCAACCGCAATTTCAGGATCTCGCAGCGTGGCGTGCCGAAGCGAGACAGCGGGTCGCGGACTGTCTGGCGCCTCCGCCTCAGCAGTCGCTGGTGGACGCCCGGGTCGACTCGTCAGAGGAACTCGATGGCCTGCAGGTCGAGCAGGTCAGCTGGCAATTGCCCTATGGGCCGCGGACGAAAGCGGTGGTTCTGAAGCCGGCGAATGCCCGGGGAAAGCTGCCGGCGGTAGTCGGCCTGCACGATCATGGCGGAAACAAATTCTTCGGTCTCGACAAGATCACACGGAGCGGATCGGCTCAGCATCCCCTGATGGCCCGGCATCAGGACGGCTATTACGGCGGTCGGCCCTGGGCCAATGAACTGGCAAAACGAGGCTATGTCGTGCTCGTTCACGATACGTTTTCGTTCGCCAGCCGAAAAGTGCGGATGCAGGACGTCTCGCCGGCCGCACTTTCGGACGTATCGCCCGTGGAAGACGACTCGGAATCGTCGATCATCGCTTACAACCGATGGGCGGCGGGGCATGAGCATCTGATGGCCAAAAGCCTCTTCTCGGCGGGAACGACCTGGCCCGGCGTGTTTCTCGGAGAAGATCAGCGGGCTGTCGATTACCTCTGCGGCCGACCGGATGTCGATCCGAGCCGCGTGGGCTGCGCGGGATTGTCCGGAGGCGGCCTGAGAACCGTGTATCTCGGCGGGATGGACGATCGGATCCGCTGCGCCTGCTGCGTCGGCATGATGACGACCTGGAGGGACTACCTGCTGCACAAGTGCCACACGCACACGTGGATGATCTACATTCCCCTCCTGCCGCGTGATCTGGACTACCCCGAAATCCTGGCGCTGCGGGCACCGGCGGCGACACTGGTGCTGAATGACCTCGAGGACTCGCTGTTCACCGTGGGCGAGATGCGGCGCGCTGACGAGATGATGCGGGCGATCTTCGACAAAGCCGGGGCCGCCGATCGTTATCGCTGCACATTTTACCCCGGCCCGCATAAGTTCGACGTGCCGATGCAGAGGGAAGCCTTTGACTGGTTTGACCAATGGCTGAAGGGATGATCGGCGGGGGATAGATGTATCAGGCGGGGATGGATGGGGTGGAATGTCGCGAGCGGGCCGACGGGGTTGGAATCGGGCAGAGCGGGCCGACGGGGACCGTCGGGCCACAATGGCCACAATGGCGGGTGACGGCTACAGTTCTTTGGGAATGTAGTTGAGGGTGTAGTACCCGGTGTCGTGGAGCAACGGCAGGCCCGATTCGGATCGAACTCCGGGCGCTTTCAGCTCATGCACGTGCCCGCGCTGCAGGCCCTCGATCGTCAGACGCACGGAACGTCGGTCCTCTGCAACCGCGACGCGCGTGACGGTCGGCACGGTGGCGTCCACCTCGGGGCTGCCATAGGGAGCCTGATAGATGTATGTCCAGGTCCGCATTTCCCAGGACTCGGGCTTCGCTGCCGTCGCAGTATCGAGGGGGTGCGTGAACGTCAGTTCGAAGCCATCCGGCTGCGCACGCATTTCATGAATCTCGAAGGGGACGCGACCGGACCAGGTCAGGCGTTCGAGTGCGAACGGCTGGGTCCCGCGGGATGCCCAGCCGCGACTGGTTCCGCCGACGAACAGGGAGCCATCATCGGTCATCCGCAGTGCGACGTTTCCGGACCCCATTCCTTCGCGAAATGGAAAGCAGGCCCCCTGATAATGTCCGTCGATTTGTTCCAGAAAACACCGCATGACTGTGCTGTGCGTCTGATCTCCCACGAACAACTGATCCTGAAATGGCCCGAAATGGCCGGAGGTCGTATCACAGGCGATTCCGCTGGCAGACTGCCCCATTTTTTGATAGGGAAACAGGATGGCCGACGGTTCGAGTTCCGGGATGCGATCGGCTTCCGTCATGATCCGACTCCCACTGACCGGTTCCTGGGGTACAGGCAGCTGGCCGTCGGGCAGCAGACTGTACCACGAGTTGCCGGCGGGATTTCCCTGGAAGGAGCCAGGACGCAGCCATTTGAGACTGCAGGTTCCGTTCCAGGGGCCCTGATTGTCCGTATAGAACATATCGCCGCTGGCATTCATGCCGATGCCGCCGGGTGAACGAATGCCGGAACACGTGGGGATCATCTTGCCTGTTTCGTCGATTCTGAGAGCCCAGCCCCGCCACGGGGCGTCGCTGGTAAACGAACCCGTGAGGCACAGCACGACCCAGAGGTGTCCGGAGCGATCGAACTGCGACCCGAAGACATATTCATGGTAATCTCCCGACATGCCCCAGCCGTCGCTGTACGTTTCAAACTCGTCGGCACTGCCGTCGCCGTCCGTATCGCGCAGCCGTGTGACCTCGCACCTCTGGGTCGCGTACAGCCACCCGTCCCGATATGCGAGTCCCAGGACCTCATGCAGTCCGGTGGCGTACAGTTCGAATCGGGCGGCAGCCGGATCCTGCTCCCAGGCGCCATGGACCCGATAGATGTCACCGCGGCGAGTTCCCACCGCGAGAATACCGTCGGGCAGCGCTTCCACAGCGCCGACTTCCAGCACAATGTCCTCGGGAATCGTGTAGCGGACCAGAGGATAGAAATCCGCC
>SYLK01000756.1 GCA_005809115.1 Planctomyces sp.
CGAAAAACTCCGACTCAAACTGCCCGCCAAAATAATCCAACGCAAAATGTAGTGTAAACTTTTGGGCTCAAACCGCAGAAAATACAGTGTTTCTGAAACGAGTTGGGGAAGTTGGGTTAACACGGATATCCATCTGACAGAACCGGGCCTGACAGAACCAGGACAGGCACCTGCTGAGATCGTATTCGGCTCTTAAAGGCCGGGCGGGAGGCGGTCCCGGTGTTGTCAGAGCCTCTCCGAGACGTCGGTCGCCAGATACCCGGCAGCGAGGGCGCGAAACGCTGCGATCTGCTGATCGCGCCAGACCGGATCACGGCCGAGTTCCGTCGTCAGCAGATTTGCCACAGTTGGCGCAGCTTCGATGGCCGCTGCAGCATCCAGAAACAGGGCTCGTGTCCGACGAGCCAGCACGTCGGCCACGGTTCGAGCCATCTCGAAGCGGGCTGCCCACACGACCTGTGCCGCAACGTCCGGCAGTCGTGGATGCAGGGTCTGACGCAGGTTCGGCCTCTCATCCATCAGTGACTGAATTGCCGGGGCATCGTCTCCGTAGACCGCCAGCGGATTCGCAGCGGCCGGAAGTTGACCCGCCTCCCCGGGGCCGGGCTGCGACCAGCCGTGCAGCCGGAGGTTACGCGTGCGACAGGCACGCTGATCCAGACTTCCGACTCGTTCTGCCAGATCGATCACCTGTTCTGCCATGCAGCGATAGGTGGTCCACTTTCCGCCGATGACGGTGATCAGCCCGCTGTCGGAGGTCAGGATCTGGTGTTCACGCGAAAGCTGCGAGGTCAGCCGCGTCTTCGCCCCGCGTGAGACCAGCGGTCGCAGGCCGGCGAACATGGAGCGTACGTCGGCTTTTCCGGGTTGTCGCCGGAGATAGCGTCCGGCGTGTTCCAGCAGATAGTTCACTTCGCTGTCGAGGGGCTGAGGTTCCCGGCAGATCCTTGGTACTGCCGTATCGGTCGTTCCCAGCAGGACGTGTCCATGCCACGGAATCGCGAACAATACGCGTCCGTCGTCGGTCTGCGGCATCATCAGGCCGCTGTCAGACGGCAGATATGATCGATCCAGCACCAGGTGTGTTCCCTGACTCGGGGCGATTTGCACTGCCTGAGGATCAGCGAGGTCATCGCTTTCCGGCTTGGCCGTGGCCTGGTGATCGAGTCGCAGAATTTCATCTGCGAAGACACCGGTGGCGTTGATGACAACGCGACCGGAAAAAGTCAACTCGCGATCTGACTCCAGATCTCGAACGATGACACGTTTCAGGCCCTCGGAGCCTTGTCCGAGTCTGACGACGGGTGCGTAATTGAAGGCCAGACCCCCGTGCTGCAGCAGAGTGCGGTACAGCGAAATCGCCATGCGTGCATCGTCAAACTGACCATCCGCGTACAGCACACCACCACGCAGTCCGTCGGACTTCAGTGTCGGAATCCGCCGGATCACCTCGTCGCGCGTCAGCCGCCGGGCGCCGGCAAACGCCGTGGATCCCGCCAGCATGTCGTAGATCCGCAGACCTGCGAAATAGTACCACAGCTCGCCCGGGCGGAAAGTCGGCAGGACGAAGCTGACGGGATGAACCAGATGTGGTGCGTTCTGCAGCAGTCGCTCGCGTTCCAGCAGCGACTGCCGCACCATTCCCAGCCGCCCCTGTTTCAGGTACCGCACGCCGCCGTGAATGAGTTTTGTGGAACGGCTGGATGTCCCTGCTCCGAAGTCAGCTCCTTCGACGAGCAAGGTGCGGTGTCCCCGCGTCGCCGCATCCACGGCAGAACCAAGTCCGGTGGCACCTCCGCCGATCACAATCACATCCCACGATTCTCCGGTCGCTGTCGCCGCAGAGATCGTCTCCGTCCGGTTCATGTCATTCCCCAGAGCTGACTTTGATCAGTCGGCCCAGTCGCGCGACCGTTCCAGCGCCTTCAGCCATCCGGCGCGGAGTTCCTCGACTCGCGAACGGGGCAACTTTGGTTCGAACGTTCGCTCGGCCTTCCAGTGCAATTCGATTTCCTCGGCTGATTTCCAGAACCCGACGGCCAGTCCGGCGAGAAAGGCAGCTCCGAGCGCCGTGGACTCAGGAACGGCCGACCGGGCGATCGGTATTCCCAGCAGATCTGCCTGAAACTGCAGCAGGAGATCGTTGGCGGCAGCACCGCCGTCGACTCTGAGTGAGTTGATTTTCAGGCCGGTGTCCTCGCGCATCACGTCCAGCACATCGGCGACCTGGAACGCGATCGATTCCAGCGCCGCGCGCGCCACATGCGCACCCGTCGTGCCGCGCGTGAGTCCGGCCAGGATGCCCCGCGCCCGCGGATCCCAGTGAGGCGCTCCGAGGCCCGCGAAGGCCGGCACGAGGAAGACCCCCCCGTTGTCTGCCACCGAGCCCGCCAGCTGCTCCACTTCTGCGGCCGTACGAATCAGCTTCAGCCCGTCCCGCAGCCATTGAACTGTCGCCCCGCCCATAAATACGCTGCCCTCGACGGCGTAATGCGTCTCGCGGCCGATTCGCCACGCCACAGTCGTCAGCAGACCATGCGCCGACATCCGGGGACGCGTTCCGGTGTTCATCAGCAGAAAACAGCCGGTCCCGTAGGTATTCTTCACCATCCCGGCCCGAGTACACATCTGGCCGAACAGTGCGGCCTGCTGATCGCCGGCGATACCCGCCACAGGAATCGGGCGTCCGAAAATTCGCGGACTCGAGTATCCGGTGATCTCGCTCGACGAGCAGATTCGCGGCAGCACCGCGGCCGCAATTTTCAATGCCCGCAACAGCTCCGGATCCCACTCACCCGTGTGGATGTTGCAGAGCATCGTCCGTGAGGCGTTGGACACATCCGTGGCATGCACTGCCTGGGCGGCTGAGGTTCCACCGGTCAGTTTCCACAACAGCCAGGAATCAATGGTTCCAGCCGCCAGATCACCCCGGCGAGCCAGCTGCCGCGCGCCCGGGACGTGGTTCAGAATCCACGCCAGTTTGGTGGCGGAGAAATAGGAATCGATGACCAGTCCGGTTCGTTCACGAATCACATCGGCCATTCGCCCGCGACGCAGTCGGTCGCACACATCCGCCGTGCGTCGGTCCTGCCACACAATCGCATGATGGATCGGGATGCCCGTCCGACGGTCCCACACGACCGTCGTCTCGCGCTGATTCGTGATGCCGATCCCCGCCACATCCGCGGCCGCGACGCCGGCCCTGCGGAGTGCCTGCCGGGCTACCGCAAGCTGCGATTTCCAGATTTCCCCGGCATCATGCTCGACCCAGCCGGGACGTGGAAAAAACTGTTCCAGCTCTTTGCCGGCCATGGCCAGAATTGATCCGCCCTGGTCCAGTACGATGGCGCGGGAACTTGTGGTACCCTGATCAAGCGCCAGGATGCAGGAAGCCATCAGATTCCTTTCCTTCACGGACAGAACTGCCTGCCACAGGTGATTTCGTGCGATCTGACCACACCACCCTGCCGGAATGACCTGACCGCACCGTTCTTCCACCGTCATGCAGCTGCCGGCTGTCAGGCGATTCGGCTCAGCCCGTCTGACCGATATCCACGCGGGATCACGGCGGGGTCAACGCGACGGCTGCACGGCTGGCTTCTGATCGGGTTC
The DNA here is from genome assembly GCA_005809115.1 of Planctomyces sp. GTDB lineage: Bacteria > Planctomycetota > Planctomycetia > Planctomycetales > Planctomycetaceae > F1-80-MAGs062. The sequence goes on from SYLK01000756.1 coordinate 3,613, forward strand.
CTGATCGGGTTCCCGGCTGAAGATCAGGATATGCTGTCTGGGCAGAACGCTGATGGTTCTGGCCGATTTCAGGCCGAATTCGGGCTGTTCAATTTCCTTTTTCACCTGGGCCTGAGACATCTTATGGACAAGTTTGATGGGAACAGCGGGATCTTCCATTCGGTATTCGACGAACACCACTCGCCCGCCGGGCTTCATGGCCCGGGAGATTTCCAGCATCATTTCCCAGGGGAACTCAAATTCGTGGTAAACATCCACCATGATCGCGAGATCCAGAGATTTTTCCGGGAGACCGGGCGATTTTGCGGCGCCTTTGACGGGTATCACATTGCTGACACCGTGCTGCTGACAGTGTGTCCGGAGTCGTTCGAGCATTTCGTCCTGGACGTCGACGGCGAAAATCCGGCCGTTGGGCAGAACCTGTTCCGCCATTCGGAGGGAGATGACTCCGCTGCCGGCGCCAATATCTGCCACGACATCTCCGGGTTTCAGTCTGAGCGACCTGACCAGCAGCGTCAGTCGCTCTTCCCATTCGCGGGAGGATCGTTCGAGCCAGGCAGCCCCCTGCCCGCCGGGGCCGAATCCCATCACGTGCGCGATTTCCCGACCCATGTAGAACTTGCCGATGCCGTTCGGATCGTGTTCTTCGCGAAATTCGTAGCGACCGTCGGCAGCATCCGTACGGGGCAGATCTTCGGCGATCAGACAGGTGGCTGACAGTGCCGCGCACACGAGAGTCAGCAGGAATTCGGGGTAGCGCATGCGAGTTCTCCGGCATTCGCAGGAATCGAGGCCGACTGCATCCCTCAGCCGATCACTTTCCCGGTGAGTGCATCGCGGCCTGCTCGCCGCATGACCTCAGACCACGACTCCATGGACAGCTGTTCGGCTTCATCGACCAGCAGACGCGGGATGCCATCCACGATGGGAAACTTCAGCCTGGCTTCGGGGCTGGTACTGACGAGGGCATCTTGTTCCAGGATCAGTTCGCGACGGGAACGCGGGCATACCAGAATGCCTTTGAGTTTTTCAAAATCGAAGGCCATCAGAATCCTCGCAGCTCTCGGATGTCGGCAAACGTGCGGAGATCATAGCTGATGCCGGCATAGTCCAGTGCAGAGCACAGAACGCGGACGGCAACTCCCATGCCATCGGGACCGCTGAAACCTCCGAACTGACCACCCCCTTTCAGGTGTGGTTCGGCTTCCAGAAAGAACCCGGGGATTCCCAGACGACTCAGCCTCGCGGTAATCTGCGGCAGCTGTTCACGCAGGTCACGAAAGATCAGTTCGTGGCCGGCATCACCGGCATTGGCCGGGACAAAGTTCTTCAGCCGTTCTTCATCAACGGCACCGGTCCAGACCAGTGCGGGGTCGATCCGATAGTCCTTGACGTGCATCCAGCCGAGATACGGCACGGTGACACGGTATTCTTCAAACACCTGAACGGGATTCTTGTTCTGTGCCGCGACGTTGCCGCCGTCGAAGATGAGCACGAGATGAGGATGGTCCACCCGGCGAGCAAGTTCCGCGAGGAGTGGTCCGGTTTCTCCGACAAGATTCGGCTCGATTTCCAGACCGAAGACCAGTCCCTGCTGCGCGCAGGCCTCGGTAATTCCGCGAATCTGGTCGGCCGCGGGGCCGAGGTGGTCTGCGGCCTTCGTGCCGCGCGGGTGGTAAAAGGAAAATCCGCGGACGAGTTTTGTTTCGAGCGCCTGCGCCACCCGAATCGTGCGTGCCACTTCACCATGGAGATATTCACGGAAGGGAACGTAACGGTTGTGGGAACCGTCCTCCTGGTCCAGCAGTTTCACCTTGCCGACACGTGCCCCGATGCTGGTCACGCTGACGCCGTACTCGGCATGAAAGCGCTTCAGGCGATCCAGTTTATCGTCGGTCAGGTCCACCACATGTTCCACCTGTCCGTTACCCAGGACATCGATGAAACGCGGGCTGTAACGCCGCAGACCGATGGCCGCCAGGGCCGTCATCTGTTCCAGAGCGGTCCGATGGTTGGCGGCTTCGTCGGCAAAGGCGCTGAGCAATACGGATGGCTGGTTGCCCATGAACAAGCTGTCCTCAGTCAGAATCGGGGAAACTCTCGTCCCGGAAACTCGAATCAACGAACCGGAGAGCATTGTTCAGCGGATTGCGATTCAGCACAAGTCTGCGGTTCGCCCAAACACCGACTCGGCGTCACTCGGGCAGAATGCGGCAGGATCGAAAAGAACGCGGCGTCTCTTGCCGTCAGCCGCCGAAGGTCGTCTAATTCCGGAACGGCCAGGAAGCGGACGTGCAGACGCAGGCGGTGGCAGTGGAGCCGGAATTTTTCCTCCCCGGGGATCCGCGGACGGATCCGGATTGTGCTGCAGTGGAATTGTTCTTGCCGAGACCAGATCATGAATGCAGACAGCAATCCTCATCCGCTGCGGGCCGGTATGGTCGGCATGGGGATGATTTTCGACGAGACCTATCGCCCGTTTTTTGAATCGGCCCGCCGGTGCGGTCTGTACGATCGGCGATTTGGTGAAGTCGACGTTTCACTGGTGGCGGTGGCGTCGAAGACCGGGAAGCGGGCCGAGGCATATCGGACGGCCGCGGGTGACCGAATCGGTGCGTTTCAGAGTTTTCGTGGCCACGACGCCGTGGCACAGATGCTGGGGCAGAACCTGACGTTTGCCTGTGTGGCGACTCCGGACGACCGGCATTTCGAAGCATGCCGCGACATTCTGCGGTCCGGAGTGCACCTGCTGGTGGAAAAGCCGTCCGTGCTGACGCTGGCCCAGCTGGACGAACTGGTCGTGCTCGCCCGAGAGAATCAGGTTCTGGCGCGTGTCGTGTATCACAAGCTGTTTGACCCTGACCACAAGAAGATGCGAACGCTCGTTCACGACGGCGTCCTGCGACATGTCAACAATGGCTACTGTTCACTGCTGGAACCGAAACAGATTTCCGGTTCCCAGTTCGGTGAATGGATTTCGGGACGGAATCCGGGAACTTATGTCGCCGTGCATTACATCAAACTGATTGATTTCACCTTTGGCGGAAAATTGCCACCAGTTGGCCAGAAATTCACTGGGAACTTGCGGGTCGGTCATGCTGCCGTGCAGCGACCAGGTCGGTGCGTTTCCAACGTTGGGCGAGACGGAGGCATAA